>JAFMSC010000123.1 GCA_017353825.1 Hyphomicrobiaceae bacterium
TAAGCCGGTTGAATGGCACCGCGTTCGGCACATGCTTCATGGTCGGGACGCTGACGTATATGGGTGTGCCCAGCGCGTGATACGAGGGGTCGATGGCGAGGCTGCGCGCGGGCGTCAGCGGCACCCCGATGGCGCCCAAGGGCGAGCCAACGTCGTCCTTGATCTCGCGGAAGAAGACGTAGGAGGAATTCTGCCACATGACCTGCCTGCCGCGCTCTGGGTCGGCCCTCAGCCATGCCGCCAGCGCCCCCATCGACATGCGGTCGGCGGCGAGGATCGCCTTCTCGATCAGGTAGCGGCCGATGGAGCTGTAGGGGTGGCCGTTCTTGCCGTCGTAGTGCACCCGCACCGTGGTGCCGTCGGTCAGGTGCACCCGGCCGGATCCCTGTATCTGCATGAAGAACACGTCGACGGAGTCGGCCAGGTAAAGCAGCTCCAGGCCCTTGCCTTTGAGGGCCCCGCCGTCGATCTCGGCGCGGGTGTAGTAGGGCTCAGTACCGGTCGCCGTCTTGCGCAGGTGCGTCAGCGCGCCCGGCTTGAGGATGCCCCGCTGGGTGTCATCAACGACGTTCACGAGGTCCGGCGGACGCTTGTAGATGGGGGTTTGAAAGCGGCCTTCGGGGGTCCGGGAACCTTCCAGAACGGGCTCGTAGTAGCCGGTCAGCAGGCCGGGCTGCCCTTTCTTCACGACAGCGTTGGGGGTGAAATTCTCCTCGAAAAAGGCGCGCGCGTCCTCGGCGCTGGTGATCTCCCCTCCACGCCCGGTGGCCGCCACGCAGACCGCCACCAGGGCCGGGGGCGGGGGCCTCGGCCCCTTCACATCGACCTCTGCGCCTTCGCGTCCGCGCGCAATCACGCGTCCGCACGACTTGAGGAAGGTCTGGAAGGCCGCCAGATGGTCGTCCCGCTCCCAGGCCGGCAGTTCGGCGTAGGTGATCGGCCTGTACAAGCCCGGGCCCGCCTTTGGTGCGCCCGCCTTCGCAGAGCCCGCCTTTGCAGGGTCTGACTTTGCCGGGTCTGGATTTGCCGGGTCTGGCTTTGTAGGATCCGCCGTTGCAGGGTCTGCCTTGGGCGGGCCTGCCCTGGAGGGTGCGGCGGTGGCGGCCGGCGTGCCGGTAGCGGCAGGCGAGACCGCGGGGGGAGACTTGGCCTTCACGACCTTGACCTTGCGGGCGCGCTCGGTGTCGGTGGCCTCGGAGTGCGCCCGCCTCCAGGCGGGGACGGCTGTGGCGGCACCCGCCAGCACCGCGGCGACGACCACGCCCAAAACAGCAACCCTCATCACCACAGCGCATGTCCCCCGTTTGGACGCTCGCGCATATTTCGGCAGCAAGACGTTGGCTGTCTAGTGGCAGTTGGCCCCGGGCATGTCACAAAATCGCCGTCGAGGCGCGCATGTCACGTCGCCGCCCCGCGCATGGCCAAGTTGCGGCGAAACGGTGCGCGACGCCTGGGCGGGTCCCCGGTTTGCGCCACCCAGAGGCCCAAAAGGGCCCGAGAAGGCCCGAGAAGGCCCGACGGGCAGGCCTTCTAGTTGGCGGCCTGGGTGGCGATCAGCTTCCAGTTGGGGTCGCGCGAGGGCACCTCGCGGGCGAAGGTCCAGATGTCGGTGACCTCCCGGATGCGCTTGGGATCGCCGTTGATCACCACGCCGGCGCGATCGCGGGTGGCCGAGATCAGCTCGCTCACGAACTTCACCGTGAGCTGGGCCACGCCGCCCTTCAGGTCGGCCTCCACCAGGTCCGCTGACTTGATGCCGACGAAGCTCTGGTCGATCTGCTCGCCGCGCCGCTCCCGGTCGGCGATGGCGCCGGTGAATCCGTCGTAGACCTCGGCGTTCAGAAGGGTCTTCAACGTCCGGCGATTGCCCTCGGCGAACGCCGTGACGATGATCTCGTAGGCCGCCTTGGCCCCCTGCAGGAAGTGGTCGGGGTCGAAGGCCGGATCGGCACGGAAAATATCGACCAATGCCTGGCCCACCTCGTTGTCGCCGCCTGCGAAGTCGCGCATGCGCTGCTCGCCGTCCGCCTGGGCCGGCTGGCTGGCGGCGGGAGGCTCCTCCTCCTCATCGCGCTCGCGCCGGGGCAGGGTGACAACCTTGTCTTGTCCCACCAGCTCGCCGTTATGTTGCCGCGCCTCCTGCTGCGCCCGGTAGCGCTCGATGCGGGTCTGTTCATGGCCGGTCCGGCGTCCCAGCACGCTGACGAGCTTGATGAAGATCGCAACGGCCAGAACCACAATGATCAACGTGACTACGTCGATGCCGCCCATCACACCTCAGCTCTCGTGCCAGAAGCTCAACCCGCCAGATGTAGGTTGCCGGGCCAGCAAGAAGAAGACCACGCCAAGCCTCCCGTGAAGTCGCCGCCAGACCCCGCATGCGGGCGCACCGGCCTCGCCCCCCCCTTTGCGCCGCGCAAACCTTACGGCATCGCAAAGCACAAGCCAACCGCGGTGCCCTACATTATGGTAATAGAATGCAAGGGTCATTCTCAATGTTGCGGCTGGCGGTCGGCCTGGCTTTCATCGTTGTTCCGATGCTGGAGTTGGTGCTGCTCCTCAAGATCGGACAGGCGATCGGCGTCTGGCCCACCGTGGCCCTGGTGATTACGACGGCGCTGACGGGCGCCTACATCATCTCACGCCAGAGCCTACGCGTGGTGAGCAGGGCCCTGGAGGCCCTGAGCGAGGGCCGGGTGCCCGTCGAACCGGTGCTCGACGGCCTATTCCTCTTGGTTGCCGGCGCCCTGCTGCTGACGCCGGGCCTGGCCACCGACGTGGTCGCCCTGGTGCTCTTGGTGCCGCCGGCGCGCCGGGCCATTGCCCGCGCCAGCATGCGCTGGCTATTGCGCCGGACGCGCGTGCGGGTGAAGCGCTACACCGATGCCGGCCGGGAGAACTGGGAGGAACCCCGACCCAGGGACCAGGGCCCGCCCGGAAGGGGCCGTAATGGCCCCGTCATCGACGTGGACTACGAGCGCATGGATAACAAGCCCGCCGACAGACAGGAACCGCGCTAAGGAAAGGCAAGGCACCGGCGCGGGCGCATCCCGGGGTGCTGTGCCTCGGCCATGGCCTGGTTCGAGCGGCCGGTGAAGTGCGGGAGAGGGAAGACCCATGCAGAAGCGGGCGATCTTTACGGGCAAGGCGCTGCCCTACCTGCTGCTCGCCCCGCAGCTCCTCGTCACGTTCATCTTCTTCTACTGGCCGGCCAGCGAGGCGCTGTGGCAGTCGTTCCTGCTCCAGGACGCGTTTGGCTTAAGGACCGAGTTCGTCTGGCTCGAGAACTACGCCCTCCTCCTCCGCCAGCCGGACTACTACCGGGCCATCGCCACCACCATCGTGTTCTCGGTCGCGGTGGCGGCGCTGTCGCTCTCCATCGCGCTGCTGCTCGCGGTACAGGCCGACAAGCGCATCAAGGGCGCCGGCCTCTACACCACGCTGCTGATCTGGCCCTACGCGGTGGCCCCGGCCGTGGCCGGCGTGCTGTGGCTCTTCATGTTCCAGCCGTCCCTCGGCCTGGTGGCACGCGGCCTGCGCTCCCTGGGCGTGGAGTGGAACCCGCTGCTCAACGGCGGGCACGCCATGGCGCTGGTCGTGATGGCCGCCACCTGGAAGCAGGTCAGCTACAATTTCCTGTTCTTCCTGGCCGGCCTGCAGTCGATCCCGCGGGCGGTGATCGAGGCCGCCGCCATCGACGGCGC
Source organism: Hyphomicrobiaceae bacterium (assembly GCA_017353825.1). Taxonomy (GTDB): domain Bacteria; phylum Pseudomonadota; class Alphaproteobacteria; order Rhizobiales; family Hyphomicrobiaceae; genus AWTP1-13. Next base: position 3,705 of record JAFMSC010000123.1, read on the forward strand.
CCGACCCTCGCGCCGGTTCTGGACCATCATCTTCCCGTTGCTGTCGCCCACGGCCTTCTTCCTGGTGGTGGTCAACATCGTCTACGTGTTCTTCGACACCTTCGGCATCATCGATGCCATGACCGGCGGCGGCCCTTCCAAGGCCACCGAGACAATGGTCTACAAGGTATTCTTCGACGGCCGGCTGGGCGGCAACCTTGGCGGCTCGGCAGCCCAGTCGGTGATCTTGATGCTGATCGTGATCGGCCTGACCGCCGTGCAGTTCCGCTATATCGAGCGCAAGGTGGCGTACTGATGACCCCATCCGTTATGTGGAAAGAGCTGAGCGCCGAAGACCTCAGGGCCAAGGCGGCGGCCGATGCGATTGTGGTTCTCCCGGTGGCCTCCATGGAGCAGCACGGGCCGCACCTGCCCGTCGGCGTCGACACCATCCTGTGCGAGGGCGTGTGCAGGGCCGGCGCCGAAAGGGTGGCCGCCGACGCGCCCGTCGTGGTCGCGCCAACGCTGTGGTGCGGCATGGCCGAGCACCACATGGCGTTCGGCGGCACCTTCACCTTCGACATCCCGACCTACCGTGCCGTGTTGCTCGCGCTGTTGAAGAGCCTGGAGCGGCACGGCTTCAGCCGCGTGTTCATCGTCAACGGCCACGGTGGCAACATCGCCGCGCTCAATTCCTTCCTACCCGATTTCGCCCGCGAAACGAGCTTGAAGGTGCGTGCCACCACCTATTTCGAGCTGGCCGCCTCCGACCTCGCGCTGTGCTTGGAGGACCAGGACCGGGTGCATCACGCCTGCGAGGTGGAGACCTCCCTGATGATGGTCTTGGCCCCCGACACGGTGAGAACCGACCGCATTGCCGAGGCCTTCGGCGGCGTCGCCGGCTCCAACGCGGCGGGCGGAGCCAGCTGGTACGCCGTGCCGGCGCGCTTCCGCTCGTTCAAGGATTTCACCCCGTCGGGGGTCAACGGTGACGCTCGCCGGGCAAACCCTGAGAAGGGCAGAAAGCTGCTCGCGATCTGTGCGGATGGGCTCGCCGCCACGCTGCGCGATCCCTCGCTCTGGAGCTGACCGGCATGGTCGAGCGACGCCGCCTCGGCGACGTGTTCCCGCACCTGATCCTGCTCGTCGGCGTGGCGGTCGTCGCGTTTCCCGTCTACCTGTGCTTCATCGGCTCAACGCTGCCGCAGGACGTCATCGCCAACGGGCAGATGACGCTGGCGCCAGGGCCCCTGTTGTTCGACACCTACTGGCGCACGCTCTTCGTGGGCCCCTCGGGGACCACGCGCGATCCGGTGGGCGGCATGCTGGTCAACAGCTTCGTGATGGCCGCGGTGATCGCGCTGGGCAAGATCGCGATCTCCATCGTCTCGGCTTACGCCGTCGTGTACTTCAAGTTTCCCTTCCGCATGGTGGCGTTCTGGATGATCTTCCTGACGCTGATGCTGCCCGTCGAGGTGCGCATCTACCCCACCTACAAGATCGCCTCAGACCTCGGCCTGCTCAACTCCTACGCCGGCCTCACCCTGCCGCTGATCGCCTCGGCCACCGCCACGTTGTTCTTCCGCCAGTTCTTCATGACCATCCCGGACGAGCTGATCGAGGCTTCCAAGCTCGACCGCGCTGGCCCGTTCCGCTTCTTCTGCGACACCCTGCTGCCGCTGTCGCGCACCAACATCGCCGCGCTGTTCGTGATCCTCTTTATCTACGGCTGGAACCAGTACCTGTGGCCGCTGCTCATCACCAACCGCGACGACATGCAGACCATCGTCGTCGGCATCAAGAAGATGATCGTCACCGCCGACGCACTCACGGAGTGGAACGTGGTGCTGGCCACTGCCATGCTCGCTATGCTGCCCCCCGTGGCCGTGGTGATCGTGATGCAGCGCTGGTTCGTGAAGGGGCTGGTGGAGACGGAAAAGTGACCGCCGATGTTCAACCCTTGGTGGACTTGGGAAATACGGGGGAAATACGGGGGAAATACGGGGGAAATACGGGGGAAATACGCGGGAAATACGGGGTGTTTGTCGCACTGTCACGGCACCCGTGTGAGCGAAGCAACATGACCTTGGGTGTCTCTGTTGGATAACCAACGAATACGCACGAAATGCTTGGAGCTTGGCTTTGGACCCGAAGCCGAGCTCAAACACCTGGATCTCATGCCAGGAGGGCAACGGGCATCGGTCTTGGCAGAATTCGATGCGCAAACGTCATGGCAGCATATCGCAATACCTGTGCAAAGGTCACCTTTCGGAACAGGTCCTGACAGAATGCGCTAGGCTTGGCTTGCATGAACTTAGGGGGCTAACGTACGGGGTCTCCTTGTGTCCGTTCCCGCACAAGGCTGGTCGGCATGCAACGCTGCTCCCAGATGCGGGAGCCGTGGAGATGAGGAGGCCGAAAAATCCATGTGACCGGTCGGTGACCCAGCGGGCGCAGGCGTGCAAGACGATGCGGGCTCCATATCGAATCCGATGCCAAGCCTATCGAGCACCAGTATTTCCCGACCTTCGAGCGGCTTGAGGCCGGGAAAAGCTTGCCCATGCACGATCGACGACCGCGCCTGGACATGTGTATGGCACCCAATGCTTATATTGCGGAGCATCGGGGCGAGTTGCGGGTCCTCGACGCAATTCGGGTCCTCGACGCAATTAGCGAGCAGTTTTCGTCGGCAAGGGGGCAATGCGGGAGCAGCGTTGCATGGCATCGGTAACGCTGGAGAACGTCAAGAAAGTCTATGCCGGCGGCGTAGAGGCGGTGCAGGGCGTGTCGCTCGCCATTCCCGACGGCGAGTTCACCGTGCTTCTGGGACCTTCAGGATGCGGCAAGTCGACCCTGCTGCGTATGATCGCCGGGCTTGAAACCATCACCGAGGGCACCATCAGCATCGGCGGCAGGATCGTGAACCACATCGAGCCGGCGGAGCGCGACGTCGCCATGGTGTTCCAGAACTACGCGCTCTACCCGCACATGTCGGTCTACGACAACATGGCCTACGGCCTGAGGAACCGCGGCGCGCCGAAGCGCGAGATTGAGCACCGCGTGATGGAAGCGGCGAAGCTGCTCGCCATTGTCGAGTTCCTGAAGCGCAAGCCGCGTGAACTCAGCGGCGGCCAGCGCCAGCGTGTGGCCATGGGGCGTGCCATCGTGCGCGAGCCGCAAGCGTTCCTGTTCGACGAGCCCTTGTCGAACCTCGACGCCAAGCTCAGGCTGCAGATGCGCATCGAAATCCGCCGCCTGCACAACCGCCTCAAGGCCACCTCGATCTTCGTCACCCACGACCAGATCGAGGCCATGACCATGGCCGACACCATCGTGGTCATGAACCAAGGGCACGTGGAACAGGTCGGCGCACCCGCCGAGGTCTACCGCTTGCCCGCCACGCGCTTCGTCGCCACCTTCATCGGCTCGCCGCCCATGAACCTGCTGCCAGGCCGCATCGCAGGCGCCGACGAAGTTGAGGTGGGCCGCGAGCGCATCGCCTTCGATTCCGCCGCCTTCCCGGTGGAACCCGGCCGCGCCGTGGAGGTCGGCGTCCGTCCAGAGGACCTGCGGCTGGAGACCGACGGCACCGGCACCCTCACCTTCACCGGGGACTTCACCGAGGAGCTGGGCGCCACCCGCCTGCTCCACGGCGTCGTGGGTGACTGGGCCATGGTGGTCGCGCTCCACGGCCCGGCGCCAAGGGGCGACAGCTTCCGCCTCAGGGCCGATCCGGCCGCTGTGCACCTGTTCGACCCCGCCACGGGTTACAGCCTCCGGCGGACGGGCCAGTCCTCCGCTTGAGCCGACGAGCATGCGCCAAGCGCCCCTCTCGAAGATCGACCTCGTGCTTCGGCCGCCGGTGTTGGTGTACGGCGGGCCCTATTCCAACCTGCGGGCGCTGACGGCCCTGCGGGAACGGGCCGACGAGCTTGGCATTCCGGCATCCCACGTTATCTGCACTGGCGATGTCGTCGCCTACGGCGCCGAGCCTGAGGAGACCGCCGCGGCGGTGCGCGCCTGGGGCTGCCACGTCGTCGCCGGCAACTGCGAGGCGCAGCTGGCAACGGCGGCCGAGGATTGCGCCTGCGGGTTCGAGCAGGGGAGCGAGTGCGACCGCCTCGCCAAAGGCTGGTATCCATTCGCCAAGGCGCGCATATCGGCCGAGAGCCGCAGTTGGATGGGCGGCCTGCCGGGTTCGCTCACCGCCCTCATCGGCGACTTGTGCGTGCGCGTCATCCACGGTGGCGTCACGGCCATCAACCGCTTTGTGTTCGCTTCTCAGCGCGGGGTCATTGCTGAGGAACTCGAGCACGCTCAGGCGGATGTCGTCGTTGCCGGCCACGCGGGACTTGCGTTCATCGAGCGCATCGGCAACCGCGTCTGGTTCAACCCCGGCGCCATCGGCATGCCCGCCAACGACGGCACGCCCGATACCTGGTACGGCCTGATCGGCGCCGAGGACAACAGCTTGTTGTTCTCGACCCGGCGCCTGCACTACGACCACCAAGCCGCTGCCGCCGCCATGATGGGCCACGCATATGCCAACGGCTACGCCCGCGCCTTGGTCACGGGCCTGTGGCCGAGCCTCGACGTGCTCCCCCCGGCGGAACGCGCGGCCACCGGCCAGCGCCTCCACGAGCGCACAGTGCGTGTCTTGGCGGCTGCGCCGACGCGCTGAGCGGCGCACCGGACCCACGGCAAGCGTCAGGCCGCGACGCACCGGCGCGGGTAATGGTCCTCGGACTTATGCCGAGGTGGTCTTGTGGAATGCGGCGGAAGCCAGCAGGCCGGCGCCCAAGGCGATCCCCACGGTGGTGAAGCCATAGAGCGTCGGCAGGCGGTAGGCGAAGGCGTGCAGGTACCATTCGAGCCCCTCGCGGCCGAGCGTGAGGCGCACCGAGACCTTGTAGAGGTTCTGCTCCTCGCGAAAGAGGTAGACGTGCGTCACCATCGGCCCGACGGGGACGTTGGCCGGCAGCACCACGCTGGCTCGAAACAGGCTCTTGCCCGTGAAGCCGGCGCCGAACGGACGCTCCACGTAGAGCTGCTGCTGCCGCTTGAGCCGCACGACCGCGTCACGGTACTCCTTGATGTCCTCGTTGGACAAAGGCTCGCTCTGGCCCACGGCGGGTGTGAACCTGATGTGGTGGAGCCCGATGCCGTGCAGCGTCCTGAAATCCTCGGACGCGATCTCGTCGAGGGGACGGTTGGAGGCCACCGCGTAGTAGCTCGGCACATTGTCGAAGATGACCGAGGCGGTGTTGAGCCATAGGCCGGCGACGTTACTCTTGCGCCGCACCACCATCCGGCTCGGCACACCCTCCACCACGATGATCAAGTCGTAGTAACCGGACTCGGCGCTGGGCTGCTGGCTGCCATCAACGGCGCCGAACACCAAGATCTCGGTGCCAGAGAAGTTGGAGGTGACGGCGATGCTGCGCGCCGACACGTCGGCCTCAACCGACTCCTTGGCGCCCGGCTGCTGCTCGCGTCTGATCTCCTGCTGGCGGATGCCCGGCGCCTCCTTGGCGACCGGCGGTGGCGGTCTGCGCCGCTGCGCCAAGGTCTCGCTGATACTGGGCGCAAGCAGACCCGCCGTCAGCACCCCGAGGAAGGTCACCAGCCCGCGATGGCGACGGAGCCAGCTCATCAGATCGCCTCCGCCCTGCCGATGGTCCAGCGCCACACCGGCATGCTGACCGCGATGTCCGCGACGGCGAGATAGAGACCCATCGAAACCCACGCCCACGCGCCGCCGCCCTTGTGGGCTCACGGCAACGCTGCCGGAGGCCACGCAAAGTCATCGGCATCGACCTCGGCGTCGGCGGTCGAGGCCGCAGCGCTCCGGGCTAGGGACACCATGTGGCCTGGAAATGCAAGCCCCGATGGCGCAGCCATCGAGGGTTGGGGCGGGATGCGGAGGGAGGGGAGTTTCAACCTGCGCCTTCGACCGGGCGGCGCAGGTCGTTCAGCTCGCCCCGCTCCGGCTTGCCGGCGGCAGAGGGCGCGCCGGGGG
>JAFMSC010000011.1:0-1886 GCA_017353825.1 Hyphomicrobiaceae bacterium
CGCGGAGGCCTTCGCCGACTGCCCGGTAGGGCCCATTCTGGGTGCCAGCGAGGCCGTCGAGGCCGACCTTGAGCACGCCGCGAAGGGCGTCTTGCCGCAGGCGGGCTGGCGGCGGAGCGCCGCCCGGCAGCTCCTGCACAAGAGCCTAAACGGCGCCCATGCGGGCAACGGCGCCCTCAACGAGGCTGAGGCCGCGCAATGGCGCCAACTCGGCGCCTTGGCTCTGCTCGACGACACTCACGACGCTCTGAGAGCCTACGGTCGCGCCGCCGAGCTGGCGCCTGAGGACGCCGACTTGCAGATGTTGCTCGGCGTCCTCAACCTGCACGCCGGACGCCTCGACACCGCCGAGGCCGCGTTCCGCCTCCAGCTCGAGCTCGCCAACGGCAAGGACGGAGCCGAGGCGGTGAGGTACCGCGCGGGGGCCATGCTGGGCGACGCGTTACTCGCCAAGGGCGCGCGCACGGACGCGCTCGCTGCCTACGAGGCAGCCCTGAAGGAGGTGTTGGCGCTCGCCGAGCGGGAGCCCGTCAACCTGCGCTGGCGCCGCGATGCGTCGGTGGCGCATGATCGCATCGGCGAACTGCTCCTGTTGGACGGGCAGTTCGACCTAGCGCTGGACAGCTTCCGCCGCAGCCTCGACATCGCCGAGGCGCTGGCCGCCGCTGAACCCGCAAGCATCGGCCGGCAGCACGACCTCTCCGTGGCCCACGACCGTGTCGGCGAGGCCCTAGAGCTCCAGGGCGACCTCGACGGCGCGCTTGCAAGCTACCGCCGCGGCCTGGCGCTGGCGGAGGCCGTCACCGAGCGCAAGCCGGAACGCGAGGATTGGCGCTGGGACGTATCGCTCAGCCTCGATCGCATCGGCGATGTGTTGGCGGCCAAGGGCAAGGCGGAGGAGGCCCTTGCCGCCTACCGCCGCGGCTTGGCAATCGCCGAGGCCGTGGTGGTGGCCGATCTCGCACGCATGGAATGGCAGCGCGACCTCGCTGTCAGCTGCCACAAGATCGGTATGCTAGAGGCACGGTGCGGCCGCGAGGCCGAGGCTCGCGAGGCGCTGGAGCGAGGCAAAGCGATCATCGCGCGGCTCGCCGAGATCGCGCGCTATCAGGCGCAGTGGCGCGCCGACCTCTCCAAGTTCGACGCCGCTCTGCGCGGGCTGGGCCCGTGAGGCGCTGCGTGGCTTTAAGCCCTGTGGGCGCGCCGAGGCCGGCTCGTGCGGCATCAGACAAAAGCTTGCCGAGGCGGTCATCGCTCCCGACGATCACTCCGACGATTCCTGGGCGCGGGCTTGTCGCCGCCGCCTGGTTCCTCCGGGCCGTCATCGGAAGGCTGCCCGCCCAGGATGCGCTGCAGGCGCCCCCGCAACTCCGCGGACGTGGTGAGAAGGCCGCCGATGCCCTCGATAAGGAGCCGCAGGCGCGAATTGTCCCTGCGTGCGCGCTCCTCTAAGTTCTCCCTTTGGGAGCCGTTGCTGTCTTTCACCGGTGTCCCCGCGCGGGTGCTACGGGTGGTCCCCTTTCTGTCACCGCACCGTTCCGCCCCGCCCATCGATGGGTCCATCGATGGATGCTGTACATGGATGCTGTACTTGGCTTCAAACGACGTCGAGCCCAACCAGTTCCGCGGGACGTCGATTTTATCGCTTGCGGCCGCCAGGGCACAGTGGAACTGGTTCGTCGATGCACAGCGGGCTCGGAGGTGGGCCATGTCCCACCCGAGGCCTGCTGGTCCCCGATCAAGGGCTTGGGAAACGCCCGACCCATGAGCGCGACCCATGGGCGCGACCCATGAGCTAGCCTCATGAGCGGTCTGAAGAAATCTCGTGCCGACGGCGATGATCGCACCTGGGAAAGCGCGAGCCGGGCCGTTAAATGGAGCCTCGA
>JAFMSC010000011.1:1896-22673 GCA_017353825.1 Hyphomicrobiaceae bacterium
TTTTTCTCAACACGAGAGCAAAGCCTCCGATGCAAGAAGATGCACCCGTGGCGACCCGTTCCCCGCAGCCGCTCTGGGCGGTCGTCCTTTCGGCAGGTCTGATCGTGGGCGTTGCCATGGGCGTGCGCCAGGTCATGGGCCTCTACCTGCCGCCCATGACCAGGGCGCTGGGCATTGGCGTCGAGCCGTTCTCCACCGCCATGGCCGTCGCCAACCTGATCTGGGGTATCGGCGCCGTCGCCGCCGGCATGATCGCCGACCGTTACGGCGCCGGCCGCGTCGTGGTGGGCGGCATCGCGGCAACCGTGGCCGGCCTCTACGTTATGTTCAGCGCCCAATCATCCTACGATCTGATGGTCAGCGGCGTGTTGCTGGGCATCGGCGTGAGCGGCACGGGCCTCACTTCGCTGGTCGGTGCCGCCGGCCGCGCCGCGCCGCCTGAGAAGCGCACCGCGGCCATCGCCGCCCTCGGCATGGCGGCCGGCATCGGCGGCTTCGTCGCCTTCCCCTACACGCATGTGCTCATGGATCTCATCGGCTGGCAGGGGAGCCTCTTGGTGCTGGCAGGCACCATCGCTGCCGTGCTGCCCCTCGCTTGGCCGCTGAGCGGCAAGCCCACAGTCAACGGCCCCGCCGACGACCAGACCCTCAGCGACGCCGTCAGGGAAGCCGTCGCACACCCGAGCTATCTTCTCCTCAATCTCGGGTTCTTCGTATGCGGTTTCCATTTGGCATTCTACGGCGTGCACCTGCCGCGCTTCGTGGCCGACAGCGGGCTCGATGCCAGCGTCGGCGTGTTGGCGCTCACGGTTGTCGGCTTGGCGAACCTCCTCGGCACCTACGTCTCCGGGAGGTCGCCGCGCTTCATCGAGAAGCGCCTGGGACTGAGCCTCATCTATTTCGGGCGCTGCTTCGTGTTCCTCGGGCTGCTGTTCCTGCCCATCACGGGCATGGTGGTGATCGTGCTGAGCGCCATCCTCGGCCTGTTCTGGCTGTCGACGGTGCCCCTCACCTCGGGCCTCGTGGCCACCTTCTTCGGCACGCGCTGGATGTCGATGCTGTTCGGGATCGTGTTTCTGTCGCACCAGATCGGCTCGTTCTCCGGGTTGTGGCTGGCCGGCGTACTGTACGACGCCACCCACTCCTACGATATGATGTGGTGGGTCTCGATCGGCGTGGGGCTGATGGCGGCAGCCGTACATCTGCCCATCAAAGACCGTCCGGTTGCCCGGCTGGCAGCAGCCCCCGCGGAATGAGGCGCCATGACGCGTGACATCGAAGGGAGCGGCGCAGAGCCGGGGCGGTAGCCAATGCCGCCCGGCCTCCAGCGCGCGTTCGCCGTCGCCATCGCCGTCCTCCTCGCGGGCGCCCTCTACCTCATCGCGGTGCGCGGCGAGGCCATCATCGCCGACCTCTCCGCCCTCTCCGAGCGGGTGCTCTGCTTCTAGGCCGGCAGACGCTGCTAGCCCTCATGTGCCGCCGCTCAATAACCCCGAGCATGGATTGTTGATTGTCGCCCCATGTTGCTTCGCAGTCATAGCTCATTCGATATCTGATTTGATGCACGCAGACAGTCCAGGGGACACGAGATGCATTTTCCGGCACGGCTTATGGTGCTTCTCTGCGCCTCGCTGCTAGCTGGCGTTCTGCTCTCGGGCTGTGGAACGACAGGCGCGGAAAACGCCGCTCTCACGGACCGACCGCTGCCAAGGTCGCATGCCCGGCTCAAGATCTATCGCGAAGGCGTGCTGGGCGCGGCCGTTCCCGCGCGCGTGACCATCGATGGCCGTGAGGTTGCGAGCCTGGGCGTCGGCGGGTCCACTGTGCTGGATGTCCCGGCCGGCTCGCGCACGATCGTCGTTGACTCGTGGAGCCATCCCAACGCGTACAAGCTCACCTTGTCGGCCAAGCCCGGTACATTCTACACGTTGGAGGTCTCCTTACGATCCGAGGCGGTTGTTGCCGGGATGTTTGGCCTTGTGGGAATGATGGTAGAAGCGTCTTCCAACGAGAACGGTGGCAACTTTCAGATTCGCGTCGTTGACAGCGCACGCCCAGGACGCTGATGCGGATTTCGTGCATCTCAACTGAGCGCGGCCCCCAGGGTCTCATCCCCCGCTCTTGGTAAGCCAGCCCCACGTCAGCCAATACGGGCTCGACGACTGCCCGCCGTCGCCACATGTGGGGAATGCGCGAGCCGTCTTCAGGGTTTCTCCCGACATACGACCCACCTCGCTTGCGCAAGACTGCGCCGGTCGCCGTGCGGCGATTGCGGGCACCTCGCTACGCCTAGGGATGTCATGGGACAGCGCTTCATCGCGCGCGCCGTCAGGCCTGCCCTCTTGGCGGCGTTCGCCTTGCTGCCGGCGTCGGCGGGCGCGCAGACGATGGCAGTGGCGGCTCCGGCCCTCTCCGCGCACGAGGCGCGCGAGATCGCGCGCGAAGCCTACATCTATGCGTATCCCTTGGTGCTCACCGAGATCACGCGGCGGGTCATGACCAATGTGGAGCGCCCGGTGGGCCTGCGCAGCCCCATGAACCAGATCGCGCACGCGCGCGGCTTTCCCGACACGTCCTTCGCCGACGTGGCGCGCCCGAGCGCCGACACCCTCAACTCCGCGATGTTCTTCGACACCTCCAAGGAGCCGATGGTCATCTCCATTCCCGAGTCCGGCGGGCGCTACTACTATCTGTCGCTGCTCGATATGTGGTCGGATGTGTTCGCCATGCGCGGCAAGCGCGCGAGTGGAACCGCGGCCCAAACCTTTGCTGTCGTTGGCCCGCACTGGCAGGGGCGCCTGCCGAATGGCGTCGGCGCCATCCGCAGCCCGACGGCGTTGGTCTGGCTCGCCGGCCGCATCCAGGCCAACGGCAAGACCGACCTCGCCGCGGCACACAAGCTGCAGGACGGGATCAAGGCGGTGCCCCTCAGCCACTACGGCAAGCCCTCTAGGCCGCCCAAAGGACAGGTCGACCCGCGGCAGGATATGAGCGTGCCGGCGTCCCAGGTCGAGAAGATGCACGCCACGGCGTTCTTCGCCCTGTTCGCCGAGCTGATGAAGGAGAACCCGCCGCACCCCGGTGACGCGGCGATGCTGGCGCGCCTGAAGCGCATCGGCCTGGAGCCCGGCAAGGCGTTCTCGCTCGCCGCTGTTGCGCCCGAGACACGGCAGGCGCTGCAGGCCGCACCGGCGGAGGCGCTGGCGCAGATCAAGGCGGCGTTCGCCAACTCCGGCAGACCGGCCAACGGCTGGCGCACCAACCTCACCGCCATCGGCACCTACGGCGCCGACTACCTGCAGCGCGCAGGCGTCGCCTATGCCGGGCTTGGGTTCAATACGCCCGAGGATGCGGTCTACCCCACCGCCTTCGACGCGGAAGGCCAGCCCTTCAGCAGCGATAAGCGCTACGTGTTGCACTTCGGCAAGGACCAGCTCCCGAAAGTGCGCGCCTTCTGGTCGCTGGCGCTCTATGACGGCCAGCAGCGTGTGGCTGCCAACCCCCTCAACCGCTACGTCATCGGCGATCGCGACAAGCTCACGTTCAATGACGACGGCTCCCTCGATCTCTACGTCGAGCGCGCGTCGCCCGGGTCGGACAAAGAGGCGAACTGGCTCCCCGCGCCCGCCAGCGGACCGTTCACGTTAAGCCTGCGGCTCTATTGGCCGGCGCAGGAGGTGCTCAAGGGCGCCTGGGTACCTCCCCCGGTCCGGGTGCAGCCGCCCGAGCGCATCGGCAGCCGAGCGCTGCAATAGAGGGGTCGTGGTCCCGGAACGGCTGGCCACCTGCCTGAGGACGACGAGCAACTTTGCCCCCTGTTCTCCCTGGAACCGGCGAAAGGGGTGGCACAGATGAGATCGCCGCCCTATAGAGATGCCGCCGTAAGGGTTGACCAAAGTCGTAGGAGGACACCACTGTGGAACGTGTGAACGATACAGCCCTGCTGCTCGGGCGGCTTCTGATGGCCTCGCTGTTCCTGCCGTCGGGCATCAACAAGGCCATGGGCTTTGGCGGCTTTGCACAAAGGCTTGCAGAGCAGGGACTGCCCTACGAGCAGGCGGTGGCCGCCGTAGGCATCGCATTGGAGATCCTGCTGCCAATTGCGCTGATCGTCGGCATTTTCCCGCGCATCACGGCGCTCCTGTTGATCGTGTTCGTGATCGCGGCTACTGGCATCGGGCACAGGTTCTGGGAGTTCGCGGAACCCGCCAGGCGGGGACAGGAGATCAATTTTTACAAGAACGTCGCCCTGATCGGCGGGCTGCTGTTCTACTACGTCAGCGGGCCCGGAGCCTGGTCCATTGCCGGCCGCAGCGTCGGCGTCCGTGCGGCACAGCCTGCGCGGGCATGACGCGGCGTCAGACCCTGTGGGCTAAATGGGTCTGACACCACCACAACCCTGACACCTCGAAGAAGCGCCGGGCCGAGGCTCCGCCTCGCACCTTGGCCCGGTGCTCGACTTTGCGGGCACCCAGCTCAGGTTTCTTATCGTCGAGCTCCGCGTCCCAATAATCCTTGCCGACCTCGATGTAGAGCTTTCCAATCCCCGAACCCGGACCGGGCGCCATGGCCCCGGCAGCGACCAGGGCTAACAGGATGCTTCCCGTGACTTTCGTTTCACATCCAGAGGGTGAGGCCACTCATGGTTCCGGCCAGCGCTTCTCGAACGCCCACACGTGCTCGAAGCCGGCGAGGCGGCAGAAGCGGTCGAAGGGATAGAGCTCGGTCCTTACCGTTTCGCTCGACCCGGTCTGTTTGAGCACGCCGTACACGCGTTCCACCGCCTTGGCCGCCGCCAGCAGCCCCGTCACCGGGAAAATCGCGATGCGATAGCCCAACTCCTTGAGCCGCGCCTTGGGCAGGATCGGCGTGCGCCCGCCATCGGCCATGTTCGCCATGACAGGCACGTCGAAATGGCGGCCGATATGCGCCATTTCCTCCTCGCTCTCCGGGCTCTCGATGAACAGAATGTCGGCGCCGGCCATAGCGTAAGCCTCACCACGCCTCAGCGCTTCGTCGAGCCCCAAGCTGGTGCGCGCATCGGTGCGGGCCACGATGAGGAAATCCGGCGAGGCGCGGCTAGCCACGGCCACCTCGATCTTGCGCACCATGTGCTTCATGGGTACCACCCGCCGGCCGGGCGTATGCCCGCACCGTTTGGGGAACACCTGGTCCTCGATCTGGATCGCCGCCGCGCCGGCCGCCTCGTAGCCCCTCACGGTGCGCTCCAGGTTGAGGAGCCCGCCGAAGCCGGTATCGGCATCGCAGATGACGGGCGTGGCCGTGCTCTGGCAGATCTGGGCGACGCGCCCAACCATGTCGGTGTAGGTGGCGAGGCCCGCATCGGGCAGGCCCAGGGTGGCCGACACGCCATAGCCCGTCATGTAGAGCGCCTTGAAGCTCAGGCCGTCGGCGATCCGGGCCGAGATCATATCGTAAACGCCGGGCGCGACGATCAGCTCGTTGCTCGCCAGCGCGTTTCGCAGCGCCGCTCCCGGCTGCATGGCCTGCCTCCCGTTCAGTTGGAATTTGGTCCGCCAGCCCTAGTCCCTGCTGCGCCGCCCGTCCACTCATTTGCGGCACCCGCCGGGCGGGGCCGACCCAGCGCCGCCTTAGGATTTGAAAACCGAAGGAAATTGGGTGATGCTGCGGCATAGGTTCGCCGTCGGGAGGCGGCGGCAAAGAATAAGCCCGTTCAGTAAAATAGGGAGGTTCCGACATGGATATGCGGCGTTGGACGCCGTCGCTGCTGGCTTTGGCTGCGCTCGCAATCGTGCCGTTCGCGTCGTCGCAGATTGAGGCCCAGACGCCCAAGCGCGGCGGCATCCTGAAGTACGTGGTGCCGGGCGAGTTCCCCACCATGGACGGCCACCGCGAGAACACCTTCGCCCTGATCCACCCGCTGGCGCCGTTCTACAGCGTTCTCATCCGCGTGGATCCGGACAACCCGAACTCGGGCACCTATGTGTGCGACCTGTGCACGGAGATGCCGGAGCCTGCCGACGGCGGCAAGACCTATACCTTCAAGATCCGCAAGGGCGTGAAATTCCACGATGGCACCGGGCTCACCGCCAAGGACGTTGAGGCGAGCTTCCAGCGCATCATCTTCCCTCCCACGGGGGTGCTGAGCTCGCGTGTTGCGCAGTTCACAATGGTGGACAGCGTGACGGCCCCTGACGACGAGACCTTGGTCTTCAAGCTCAAGTATCCGTCGGGCGCCTTCATTCCCGCGCTGGCCACGCCCTACAACTTCATCTACTCCAAGGCCAAGCTGGACGCCGATCAGCACTGGTACGAGAAGAACGTCATGGGCTCCGGTCCGTTCATCTTCGAGGAATGGCAGCCCGGTGCGTTCGTCAAGGGCAAGCGCAATCCCGACTACTACCATCCCGGCAAGCCCTATCTCGACGGCTACGAGGCGATCATCGCCAAGACCCAGACGCTGCGCGTTCAGGCGATCCGCGGGGACCAGGCGGCGACCGAGTTCCGGGGCATCCCGCCCAAGGCCCGTGACGACCTGGTAGCGGCGCTCGGCAAGGACATCACCGTCCAGGAGAGCGACTGGAACTGCGTGCTGATCCTGAGCCCGAACCACAAGGCGAAGCCGTTTGATGATCCGCGCGTGCGCCGGGCGCTCTCGCTGGCGCTCGACCGCTGGCAAGGGTCCAAGGATCTGTCCCGGATCTCGATCGTGAAGGCAGTGGGCGGCATCGTCTTCCCCGGCCATCCGCTGGCGGCCACCAAGGAGGAGCTGGAGCAGATCGCCGGCTACTGGCCCGACATCAACAAGTCGCGCGCCGAGGCCAAGCGGCTCCTCAAAGAGGCCGGGGTCCCCGACCTCAAGTTCACGCTGACCAACCGCAGCGTCGACCAGCCCTACACCATCGTCGGAACCTGGATGATCGACCAGTGGAAGCAGGTCGGCATAACGGTGGAGCAGAAGGTGGAGGCGGACGGGCCCTTCTACGAGAGCCTGAAGGCCGGCAAGTTTGAGGTGGGGCTGGAGTTCAACTGCCAGTCGGTCGTCAACCCGCTGGTCGACGTCTCCAAGTTCCGGCCTGATGCCGGCGACCAGTACAGCCAGATCGAGGGCAAGGACCTGGTCAAGCTGCACGAGGCCATGAACCGCACGGCCGACGTGGCCGAACAGCGCCGGCTCATGCGCCAGTACGAGAAGCTGATCCTGGACGAGCAGGCCAACAACTTCGTGACGCTATGGTGGTACCGCATCATCGCCCACCGCTCGTACATGAAGGGCTGGAAGATCACGCCCAGCCATTACCTGAACCAGGACCTATCCGGTGTCTGGATCGACAAGTAGTGGCTCGCGCGTCCGGCCGCCCCGTTCCAGGAGCGGCCGGGCGTCCGGGATCGGCCGTCGGGCGGCGAGCCGCAAGGGCAGGTGGCCAAGCACTGAAAAAGGCGCCATGACAGGCGCCATGACAGGCGCCATGACAGGCGCCATGACAGGCGCGATGACAGGCGCCATGACAAACGCTGCCCGCCTGCCGACGCCCGACCCCCGAATCTGCACCGAGAGTTCCAATTCAGGCGTGACATGCTCGTCTATGTCGTGAAACGCATCGCGCTGATGATCCCGACCCTGTTCGGGGCGGCGGTGCTTGTCTTTGTGCTGATGCGCGCCATTCCCGGCGATGCCTGCATGCTGCGCATGGCGACCGGCGGTGGCAGCATTGACCCGCACGTCCTCGAGGCCTGCCACGCCGAACTCGGCACCGACCAGCCGATGCTCGTGCAGTTTCTGGCCTTCATGAAGGGGCTCCTCACCCTCGATTTCGGCAAGTCCCAGTGGAGCGGCCGGCCGATCATGCACGAGGTGGGCTTGCGCTTCCAGCTGTCGCTGCAGGTGGCCATCATGGCCACGCTGACGGCGATCCTCATCGCCATCCCGCTCGGCACCATATCGGCGGTCAGGCAGAACACGTGGATCGACTACGTGGTGCGCTCGTTCTCGATTGCAGGCGTGGCCCTACCCTCGTTCTGGCTCGGCATCCTCATCATCCTCGGCATCCTCATCACCTCCAAGGCGTTGTGGGGCTCCCCGTGGATGCCGCCCATCACCTACGTGCCGATCTGGGTCGATCCCGTCACCAACTTGAGCATGCTGATCTGGCCGGCGCTGGCCACCGGCTACCGCTACTCGGCGGTGGCCACGCGCATGACGCGCTCGGCCATGCTGGAGGTGCTGCGCGAGGACTACGTGCGCACCGCGCGCGCCAAGGGGCTGTTCCACAAGCTGATCGTGCGCCGCCACGCGCTGCGCAACGCGTTGCTGCCCGTAGTCACGGTGATCGGCATCGAGTTCGCGTTCCTGATGGGCGGCCTGGTCGTAACCGAGCAGGTGTTCAACCTCAACGGGCTCGGCAAGCTGTTCGTGGAGTCGGTGCAGAACCACGACTACAACATGACGCAGGCCCTGGTGATGATGGTGGTGGGCATCTTCGCCATCACCAACCTGGCCATCGACATCCTTTATGGGTGGCTCGACCCGCGCATCCGTTACCGCTAAGGAGGCTCCCCCATGGCGACCCCCATGGCGACCGTGACCCGGCCCGCCGCTTCCGCCGCCGAAGAGGCGCCGCCCAGGCCCTCTTGGCTGGGCGCCCTGTGGCAATTCTGCCGGCAGAACCCGCTTGGGGCGGTGGGTGGCATCGTCGTCATCATCATGATCGGAATGGCGGCGTTCGCCGACGTGGTGACCTTCTACGACCCGACCCGCAACAACTTCGGCGCCATGCTGGAGCCGCCCAGCACCGATTACTGGCTCGGCACCGACCAGTTCGGGCGCGATCTCTACAGCCGCATCGTCCACGGCGCGCGCACCGCCCTGCTGGTGGGGTTCGTCTCCGCATTCGTGGGCGGCACGGTCGGCCTGATCCTGGGCGTCGCCAGCGCCCATTTCGGCGGGCGCCTCGATCTGATCCTGCTGGGGATCATGGATGTGCTGATGGCGTTTCCGCTCATCATCCTGGCGCTCGCCATGGTTTCGATCTTCGGCACCGGCAGGTTCAACGTGATCATGGCCATCACCATCCCATTTATCCCGCGATGCGCCCGCGTGGTGCGGTCGAGTGCGCTGGCGGTGCGCGAGATGCCCTACATCGACGCCGCGCGCGCCTGCGGCTTCAGCCACGCCCGCATCGTCATGCGCCACATGGTGCCCAACGTGTTCGCGCCTTATCTCGTGGTGACGACGGCGGCGGTCGGCCAGGCCATCCTGCTTGAGGCGTCGCTGTCCTTCCTCGGGCTGGGCGTGCAGGAGCCGGTGCCGGCCTGGGGCCTGATGCTGAGAGGGGGCGCCCAGGACTTCGCCGAGAGCGCCCCATGGGTGGCGGTGTTCCCTGGCATTGCCATCTCGCTTGCCGTATTCGGCTTCAACCTGTTCGGCGACGCCCTCCGCGACTGGCTCGACCCGAAGATGAAGATTTGACCGATGGACCCCACGGGGTCTGAGCTTTGCACGACTTTATGCCGCTCTGCACCGTGTGCGCCTTAATGCGGGGCACCTCGATCCGTAGCGAAAAGCCTGGAAAAGCATGCCGCGATCTCGCGCGGAAGGATGGCAAGGGCCAATGGCAGCCCATGAAGCGCGGGCAGCACCCACCAACCAGCGTGGGTGTACACCGGTCTGCCTCGACCCGCCGTAGCTCAACACGGGGGTGCCATCCCGGACATATTCGACCCCCACCGAACGCGCGAGGCGTATCCAATTCCTCAAACAGGGCGACGCTGCGACCCTTGCGGGCTATGCCGAAGGACAGAGACGGTCTTGGGGGCATGGGAGGTGGGGTCAGGCGCGTGCCGCCGCTCTGATGGCCGCGATGTTGGCGGCATAGGCCCCGTCCTTGAACACGGCGGAGCCGGCGACCAGGACGTTGGCGCCGGCGGCAGTGCAGGACCCGGCGGTGTCGGGCGCGACGCCGCCATCCACCTCAAGGTGGATGGGGCGGTCGCCGATCATGGTTCGCACGCGGCGGATCTTGTCGACCATCGCGGGGATGAAGGCCTGGCCGCCGAAGCCGGGGTTCACCGTCATCACCAGGACCAGGTCGGAACGGTCGAGCACGTACTGGATGGCGCTCTCGGGCGTTTGCGGCGTGAGCGACACGCCGGCCTTCTTGCCGAGCGACCGGATCAGCTCAAGCGAGCGGTCGAGATGCGGACCGGCCTCCGCGTGCACGGTGATGCGATCGGCCCCGGCGACGGCGAATGCCTCGATATAAGGGTCGGCGGGTGCGATCATCAGATGCACGTCGAGCGGCTTCTTCGTGTGCGGGCGGATGGCCCTCACCACGCCGGGACCGATGGTGATGTTGGGCACGAAATGCCCGTCCATCACGTCCACGTGCACCCAGTCGCAGCCGGCCGCATCGATGGCGCGCACCTCCTCGCCTAACCGCGCGAAGTCGGCGGAGAGGATCGACGGCGCGATCAGGATGTCGGTGCTCACGGCGGCCTCCGCTTCTCCCTCTCCCCCGCTTGCGGGCAGAGAAGGCTCGGGGTGATTGGGCAGCCACACGCTCCGACCGGCATCTGGGGCCGCCCCTGACCCTAGCTCGCTCCCCATTGGCGCTGAAGCAGCGCGAATGGGGACGGAATTCTACCCCACCCCACGTGTCCTGGTCTCGCCGCAGCCGGCGCGGCACGCCATGAAGTCGAGCATGGCGCCCGCGAGATCGGCGCCCGTCGCCTTCTCCATGCCCTCGATGCCGGGCGAAGAGTTGACCTCACCACAACCGGCCAGCGCTTGGAGCGCAGCATGTCGACACCCGCTACGTTGAGCCCCAGCACCTCGGTCGAGCGCGCGGCCGTCCTCTGCTCCTCTTCGCTGATGGCGATCGGTTCGGCCCTGCCGCCACGGTGCAGGTTGGCGCGAAACTCACCGGTCGAGCAGGTGCGCTTCATGCTGGCCACCACCTCGCTGCCCATCACCAGCGCGCGCATGTCGGTGCCGTCGGCCTCGCGGATATATTCCTGCACCAGGATATTGGTGTTAGCCGCGCAGAAGGCCTCGATGATGGAGCGCGCGGAGGCCGCCGTCTCCGCCAGGATCACGCCGCGCCCCTGCGTGCCTTCGAGCAGCTTGATGACGCACGGTGTGGCGCCCACCTCCTCGATCACGGCTTCGGCGCTGTGCGGCCCGTGCGCGAATGCCGTCACCGGCAGGCCGATGCCCTCGCGCACCAACAGCTGCAGGGCGCGCAGCTTGTCGCGTGACCGGCCGATCGCTACGCTCTCGTTGAGCGGGAAGGTCCCCTGCATCTCGAACTGGCGCAGCACGGCCAGCCCATAATGGGTGATGGACGCGCCGATGCGTGGGATCACGGCGTCGTATCGGGGGAGCATGCGTCCCTCGTGCATGAGAGTGGGCCGGCCTGAGGTGATCTTCATCTGCACGCGCAAGGTGTTGATCACGTCGATCTCGTGCTTGCGCTCGCGCGCGGCCTCGATGATCCGCCGGTGGGAGTAGAGAGACGGATTGCGGGCCAGCATGACGAGCTTCATGGGCGTCCTGGCCTCCTTCCAATGCCTGGTGCGGCGGCGGGAGGGCTGGCGCCAATCTTGCGCGAACAGCCTCGCTCCTTGATACGTCACATCCCCGCTGCAGGATCAAGCCCTGCAGGCGGCGTATCAACATACGAGACTAACATGCTGCGCTGCATAAAAAATCAGCAATCAGCGCGAGGGCAAAGCGTATTCGCTGCGGGCCCCCGGTCCGCTGGTTCCGTCGGGCTCCAGGCTAGCATAGAGCAGCCACGCGCCGAGGCCGGCCATGGTGAGCAGGATCAGGAGCCCCAGTGCAGCACGCCGCAGCGCCCAGCCGAGCGTCATGAGCTGCGGAGGCTGCCCAAGGGGATGCACAGGGGGCTGTACAGCGGCAGAAGCCTCTGGAAGGGTGGACGAGGTGACCATCGCGGACGACGTGAGCCACACGCCATTGCGCTGTGCACTGCCAGTTTGCAAGACAGGCCCCTACTGCTCCAAACACTCACCGGACCACGGGGCGCTGGGCCCCGCGCTCCAAACGCCGATCTGTGGAGACTTTCGTAACCTTGAATGGCGCCCGGAGTTGGGCGCCGTCAAGGCGGTGCGCCGGCGGCGCTTACCTCCATTTCCACCTGTGGCACATATACGACAGATGAGAAGAACGGCGGTTCACCGCACCCGTCGCCCGCACAAGGCAATGGCCGCCACGGGCAGCATGAATCCGATCGCCAGCGCCACCACGGTGAGCGCCGGCAGGTTGGCGTAAGAGCCGCGATCGACTTGGAAAATGAGGTTGAGGTACTTGGTCTGCAGCGTGCCGGCCTGCAGCGCTAGGTTCATCAGCGAGGCCGTCAGCGCGAACCAGGTGGCGCGGTGCCCGACCGGGGCATAGATGGCGACCAGGGTCAGCAGGGGGACCATGCTGAGCTGGGCGAACGGCGAGGTGGCGATGGTCTCAAACAGGGCGATGCTGTGGGCGCCGACGCCGAACAGCGCCTCTGTGATTTTGTACCACTGGAACACCAGCACGATCATCGGCAGGGACAGCACCGTCAAGAGTACGGTGAGCCACAGCAGCACCTGGGCCACTGGCTTGCGGGTGATGTAATCGGCCAGCAGCCACAACGCCACAAGGCCCACACCGGTGCCGATCTGCCCCAGAACCCCGAAGAAGCCCTCGCTGAAGCCGAGCACGTCGATGGCGAACCAATAGTAGCCCGAGCCGATTTCGGGCGTCGCACGGAACGCGAAGATGATGATGGCGGCGAAGGCCATGCGCCAGCGGGTCGCCGGGTCGATGTCCTGGGTGACGCGGGTCAGCATCCACAGGATGACCGCCATGGAGACGGCGAAGATGATCTCCTGGCCGTAGGGCAGGTCGCTGAAGGCGATCGCCACCACGACGGCGCCGAAGCCGACGCCGCCGCCCAGGATGCGCCAGTCGATCGGCCGGCGCTCGCTGGTCTCAAGGCGCACCAGCAGGGCGCCCGAGATGGAGATGAGTGGCACGACGAGGCCGATCAGGAACACCTTGTCGTAGGAGAGGACCTGAGCCAGCAGCCCAGCGATGCCGGCCACGGCGAACAGGCCGAACGACAGCGCCAGCCGGCCCAGCACCTGTACCATGCCGAGGTCGTGGTCGATCTCCGTCTTGGTGCGCGGGCTGCCGTCGGGATTGGTGCGCGGCACCACCTCGGTGGTCATGGCGTCGGCCACCACGTCCTGCACCACCGCGCCCAGAGTGCCGAGCACCCCGGCCAGCACGTAGACCTGATTCGGCGAGAGCACACTGATCCAGCCGCCGGCACTGCCCGCCAGCAGCACGAACGAAAACGCGATGAGCCCGGCGCCGGTGAACACGTAGGAGCGGCGCTGCGAGCCGAACAGCGGCACGGTGTCGACGAGTTCGCCGAACACCATCTTGATGACCCACGGGAGATTGAACCAGAAGGCGAGCGCCGCGAGGTCGGCCGGCGTCCAGGTCAGGGATTTTCTGACCCAAAAGGCCTGGGCGACGCCGACGAGCCCCATCGCGCCATAGGCGAAATAGACCATCAGCAGCGGCAGATAGACGAGCCGCACGGCCCGCACGGGGGCCCACAGGGCTTTGTCGAGCCGCTCCCTCCAATAGGAGGCCGGTGCCGGCCGGGTGATGTCCATGTGCGGTCTTTCGCTGGCTGAAAAAACGCCCGAACATGCCGGCCGGATGGGCTTGCGGCAAGCAACATCGCCACCCTTACGATCTTTTAAGGCTCGGCCGCAGGCGAGCGCAGGCGTAGGCTGGTTGGCCGCCCAAGCTGGCGGGACTTGATCCGGCAGCAACGCAACAATGCCACGGATACCATGTTGGTCTACGGGCCTCGGTCGTAACCCAACAGGATCAACCCGAATGCTCCTCCAGGCATGGCGCCGGCGCTGGTGGCGCCCTGACCAACCGGCGCTCGCCGCCTATGCCGGCCTGCGGCCCATGGTGGTGGTGACGGGCGGCTCGGAGGGGATCGGCTACGAGCTGGCGCGCCGGTTCGCGGCGAGTCGCAATGATGTGATGCTGGTCGCGCGCCGTCTCGGGCCGTTGGAGCAGGCCGCGGCCCGCATCCGCGCCGATTTCGGGGTCGAGACCGTCGCCGTCGCCGCCGACGTAACCGCGCCCAACGCCCTTGCGACCATTGACCGCGCCCTGGCCGAGCGCCGCGCCTACGCTGACGTGCTCGTCAACAACGCCGGGATCGGCGTCGCCGGTCCGTTCCATGCCCAGGCACCGGAGGACGTGATGCGGCTTCTCGACCTCAACGTGCGGGCGCTGACCACGCTTACGCGCCACTTTCTTCCCGGCATGCGCGTGCGCGGGTGCGGTGGCGTCCTCAACCTCGCATCGCTGGGCGGTTTCACGCCCGGCCCCTATCAGGCCGCCTACTATGCGAGCAAGGCCTACGTACTCTCCTTCACCGAGGCGATCGCCGCCGAGACCGCGGGCGAGGGCGTGCGCATCTGCGCGCTGGCGCCGGGGCCGGTGCCGACCCAATGGCACAGGCGCGCCCGCGCGGGCAACGCTTACTACCGCTATCTGGCGCCGGTATCGGCGGCGGCGGTCGCCCGCTCCGGCTATCTGGGCTACCGTCTGGGGCTGCGCGTGGTGGTCCCAGGCCCGTTGAGCCCGTTGTTTGCACTGTTCCTGCGCGTCATGCCACGCCGGATCACCGTTCCCATCGTCCGGTTGTTGGTGAAGCCGCGCTAGACGAGGTCCACGAATGTTCGATGTGCGTGCGAGCGAGATCGAGAGCGGCGAGCGCGCCGCCGGCCAGGTTCCGGTGGCGCGCCCCGCAACCGGCAAGCCCGTGCTGATCGTGCTGCATCAGGAGAACTCCAACCCCGGCCACGTCGGGCAATGGCTGGTGCGCAACGGCTTCCGCCTCGATATCCGCAAGCCCCGCTTCGGCGAAACTCTGCCTGAAACGCTCGCCAGCCACTGCGGCGCGGTTATCTTCGGCGGTCCAATGAGCGCCAACGATACCGACGAGTTCATCGGCCGCGAGATCGAATGGATCGGCGTGGCTCTGAAGGAGAAGGCGCCGTTCTTAGGGATCTGCCTGGGTGCACAGATGCTGGCCAAGCATCTTGGTGCCAAGGTGGCCTTCGACCCCGAGGAGCGCGCCGAGATGGGCTACTATCCGCTGCGCGCAACGCTCAAGGGCGAGGCCTTCGATCGTGCCGTGGGGCCGTTCCCGGATCACGTCTACCAATGGCACCGCGAGGGCTGCGACCTGCCGCGCGGCGCCGTGCATCTTGCCACGTCTGACGGCGCCTTCCCCAACCAGGCCTTCGCCTACGGGCCGGCCGCCGTGGGCGTTCAGTTCCACCCCGAGATCACCTGCGCGCAGGTGCACCGCTGGACGGGCCGCCACCAGACCCGGCTTGAAATCAGGGGCGCCCGCGAGCGCCACGAGCACATCGCCGGCCACATCGCCTACGCCCCCAAGGTGCAGGCCTGGCTCGCCCGGTTCCTGGAGCGTTGGACGAGGGCGGAGTTGCCGCTGGAGGCTGCGTAGCCGGGTAGGTCCGAAGGCCTGCAACCACCAGGGGTTGTGACGGGCGGGGCACACCTTCCCACCAAACTCGGCATTTCGCTCAACCCCTCGGCGGCGAGGCGTTTCCCTCCCCTCTCGCGTCACGACGTAGCGTTACGGCGTAGCGTTACGACGGTCGCAGGAACGCCAGCGCGACCTGGACAATCAGCGAAGCGGCGGCAAGGGCGATGGCCAGGGCGGCCCTGACGTTCGCGTCCCGGGCGATGGCGTAGGCAACTTCGGCTGTGTCGGCGCTGCGATCGGCCACCGCGGCGGAGCGCTTGGCCGCGTCCTGGGAGCCGGCGGCGGCACCCGCTTGCGCGAGGCGCGTCTGGCGCTGGTCATCGAGCCACAGCTTGGCGAGCTTCACCCGGCGCCCGCTCTTGCCCCAGGCGCCGGCCGCCAACTGCTCGCGCACTTTCACCACCCCAAGCTGGTCGAGCTCGGCGAAGAAGCCGTCAGCAATCGGCGATTGGTGTCCCATCGCTCAGCCGATAGCCTGATTCGCGGTCTCCGTCGCAGCGGGGAAACGGCGCTTGGCTAAAACCCACGTTGGCAGCGGCGGTGCCAGCAGCGCAACGCTGGCGAAGACGGATGAAATCTCATCAAATCCGGCCGCAGAAAGGCTCGCATCCTTCATGCAACCTTAACCGATGGCGGCTTTGATGGACTGGCGCTCGGATAAGCGTCTCGCGTGCTGGGCGCCGATGGCGCGGCTGGGGGGCACCTCTCGGCCGCGCCGGTGGGGTCGGGGTCAGACCCCCTTCTTGAGATCCCACAGCCGGAGCACGAGCCGGCGGGCCAGCACGCCGGCCAAGCGGCGGCGGTAATGGCCAGGGGTGAACGTCGTCTTCATGGCCATGATCTGGTCGCGGACCAGGGCGTCGAGCCCGGCAACGACGCGCTGGTCGAGCGGGCCGCCGCACAGCCCTTGCGTGCCGGCGAGCAGCACGGGGCGCGGGTTGGTGCCGGTGATGGCGACACGCAACTCGGCGAGGGAGTTGCCCTCGCGCCTCAGGGCCACCGCCACGCCAGCCACAGGGTACTCGATGGACCGCCGGATGCGCACCTTGTCGTAGGCCGAGCGCAAGCCGGGAACGACCGTGGCCCGCACGCCCACCACCAATTCGGTGGGCGCCAGCGCGAGGTAGCGCTTGCCGTCGCCGCGGCCGGAGCCGTCGTGGCGCGCGTCGCCGATGTAGAGGTCCGTCAACGGTAAAGTGCGCCGTCCCTGCGGCCCGGCCAATTCAACCTTGGTGTCTAGCACCATCAGGGCGGGCGCCAGGTCGGCGCTGAAGGTGGCGAAGCACACGCCGCGGCTCTTGGGTGCCACGTGGCATATCTCGCCTGTGGTCTTGAGACAGTGATTGTTGGCTGCGCGCCACCATTGGCTCTGGTTGTAGAAGATGCAGCGCGTGTCCAGGCAGAGGTTGCCACCCAGAGTCCCCATATTGCGGTGCGTCGGTCCGGCGATCGAGGCCGCCGCTTGCGCCACCACGGGGTAGTGCTCGACGACGCCGGGATGGCGCGAGATCTCAGCCGCCGTCGCGGACGCGCCGATATCGAGGCCGTTCGCGTCGGCTTTGATGGTGCGCAGCTCCGCGACCCGCATCGTCTCGATGAGGACGGACGGCGCCTCGATGCCGCGGCGGATATTGACCACCAGGTCGGTGCCGCCGCCCAGCAGCCGCGCGTGCGGGTGTGCCTGGCGCGCGGCCAGCACCTCGGCAAGCGTGCGAGGCGACAGGACCTCGAATTCGGGCAGCGGCTCCATCAGGTGCTCCCGTTCGGAAGGGGGGCAGACCTCTCGCTTCGACCGTTGGTTTTCGATTGCGGCGTTGGATGGGAGGGGTCTGACCCCGCTCTGGCGCGTCGCTCGATGGCAGCGAACACGCGATCGGGTGTCACGGGGAGATTATTGAAGCGCAGCCCGGTCGCATCGGCGATGGCGTTGGTGAGCGCCGGCAGGAACGCCGCCAACGATCCCTCGCCCGCCTCCTTGGCGCCGAACGGCCCGTGCGGGTCGTTGCTCTCGACGATGCCCACCTCGATGGGCGGGGAATCCTGGATGGTGGGCACGCGGTAGTCTAGCATGTTGCAGGTGAGGAGCAGGCCATCGTGGTAGCCGGCCTCCTCGCTCATGGCCTGGCCTAGCCCCATCCACACCGAACCCTGCACCTGGCCTTCCACCGTGAGGCGGTTGAGCGCCCTGCCGCAGTCGTGGGCCACCCACACCTTGTCGACGCTCACCTCCCCGGTCTCCTGGTCCACGGTCACCTCCACCACCTGGGCCGAGTAGCTGTAGCCCATGGTGCCGCCGATGGCCGCGCCGCGGTACTTCTTACCGCCGTGCGACTCGGGAATGGTGGAGTAGGTGCCGGTGACCGTGATGGCGCCCTCGTCCTTGAGCGCCTCGGCCACCACCTCCTGGAACGTGAGGCCCTTGTCCTGGGCGCCGGCGCGATAGACCTCGCCCAGGCACTCGATGTCATCCGGCGCCGCTTCCAGTTTGCGCGCCGCCGCCGCCACCAGGAGCCCTTTGAGCTTGTTGGCCGCATCGATGGCCGCGTTGCCAACGATAAAGGTGACGCGCGAGGAGTAGGAGCCATTGTCCTTGGGCACCACCTCGCTGTCGCCCGAGACGACGCGCACACGGGAGATGTCGAGCCCCAGCACCTCGGCCACGGCCTGCACCAGGATGGTGGAGGACCCCTGGCCGATTTCGGCCGCCCCGGTGAGCACCACGATGGAACCGTCGAAGTCGAGCTTGAGTTTGACGGTGGCATGCGGCTCGCCGGTCCAGTTGACCGGCTTGGAGGCGCCCGAGATGTAATGCGAGCAGGCGAAGCCAAGACCCTTGCGCTTGCCGTTGCCGGGCGATGCAGACCGGCCCCGGCGTTCTCTCCACCCGCTCTTCCGCTCCACCCAGTCGATGCACTCGGGCAGGCCGTAGCTGTTCACCATCAGGTCGTTGTCGGTGACGGTCGGTGCCTTGAGGAAGTTGGCGCGCCGCGCCGCCATAGGGTCGAGCCCCAGTTCGTGCGCCATCTGGTCGAACAGGCTCTCGAAGGCGAAGCGCACGTCCACGGTGCCGTGGCCGCGGAAGGCACCGCAGGGTGGCGTGTTGGTGAACACGCGCCTGCCGACGTATTTGACGTTGTGCAGGTCGTAGATGGCGTAAAGCATTGAACCCGCGTAGAGAATCGTAACCACTCCGTACCCTGAGTGGGCGCCGCCGCGCTGGGTGCACGCGCACTCCACCGCGGTGATCCTACCGGCTCGGGTGAGTCCGATCTTTAAGCGGATGTCGGTCTCTGGCCTGCCACGGTGGGTGATGAAGGTGTCCTCGCGCGTAAGCACGATGCGCACACGACCGCCGGCCTTGCGCGCCAGCAGCGCCGCGATCAGCTCGACGTTGAGGCATTCGGTGCGGCAGCCGAAGCCGCCGCCCACGAACGGTTTCACCACGCGGATTCGCGCCATGTCCATGTCGAGGACCTGGGCGAGCATGAGGTGCACGTAATAGGGCACTTGGGTGGAGGCGTGCACCGTCAGGCGGTCGCGCACGGCATCGTACTCGGCGACCGCGGCGTGCATCTCCATCTGGTTCTGACACACCTCGGCGCAGTTATACGTGGCCTCGCGCACCAGGTCGGCGGCTGCGAAGCCCTCCGCCACGCTGCCGAGCTCGAAGTCGACGCAGCGCTCGATGTTGCCGGGTTTCTTCTCGTGCAGCGGCACGGCTTCGGGAGCTAGGGCGTCGGCGGCTGTAAAGTAGGCTGGCAGCTCGCGCACCATCATCCGGATAAGCCGCACCGCCCTGTCGGCAGCGACCTCGTCGATGGCCGCTACGGCCGCCACCGGTTCGCCCTTGTAGCGCACCTTGTCACGCGCCAGCGGATACTCGTTGCGCGCGATCGGCAGCACGCCGAAGGCCTTGTCGCAGTCTCTACCTGTGATGATGGCCATCACGCCCGGAACCTTAGCCGCCTCCGAGACATCGACCTCAAGGATCTCGGCGTGCGCATAAGGGCTGCGATAAATGCGCCCGGCCAGCATGCCCGGCGCGATGAAGTCGGCCGTGTACCTGGCGCGACCCGACACCTTGTCGGGCCCGTCCACCATCGGTACATAGCCGCCGATGGAGTGGATGGGGACGATCTCGTTCACGTGTCGCCCTCGCAGATGAGGCAGGTCGGGTCGAGCGCCAGCGAAGACCCAGCACAACGGAGCGAAACGCTGCCCGCGCTGGGTCTTTCTGTCGTTCGACCGAACCTAGGCATGGCGTGTCTCCCCCGAGGCCATCAGCTCAGCGGCGAAGCGCACCGCCTCAATGATCTTCACGTACCCTGTGCAGCGGCAGATATTGCTGCCGAGCGCTTCGCGGATCTCGTGCTCGGTCGGGTGCGGATTGCGTCGCAAGAGCCCCGCCGAAGCCATGATGAACCCCGGCGTACAGTAGCCGCACTGCGAGCCCAGTTTCTCGTGGAACCCGCGCTGGACCGCGGACAGCGCACCCCCCTGCCCGAGCGACTCCACCGTATCGACGTGCCGGCCCGCGACGGTTGCCGTCAGCGTCAGGCACGACAGCGTGGGCTTGTCGTCCACCAACACCGTGCAGGCCCCGCACTCGCCACCGTCGCAGCCGGTCTTGGTTCCGGTGAGGCCCGCCGTCTCCCGCAGATGGTCAAGCAGCAGCCGGTTGCCGGGCACCGCATCGGCCCGCCTGCGGCCGTTGAGCGTGAATTCGACAATCGATGCCACCGCCGCCTCTCACACAGCGACGCCGCGCAGGCCCACCTGCCGCGACGGCCCGCAGGCCCCGCCCTGTGCGGTTGTTATAGGGTAATATCGATGGGAATACCATCCATTCTGCACGCGTTGCCTGCGAGGGTCCGCCGAAAGGACCGGATGCGCTCATGCGCAGTTGATTGAGGAAGCGGATGACCGCGCCGCTCGGAGGGTCTCCCGGGAGCCGTTCCGCCAAGGAATGCACGGGGATCAGGGGAGCCCCCTCGCAATTGTTGGAGAAAGGCGACGCAACCCCGTGCGCGACGTGGCCGCGCGCAGCGCTTCCAGAACGAGAGGAGGAGCTGGGCATCGAGGTCGGCCTCAAACGGCCATTCGGCAACACGTGGCGGATCGCAATGACATGCCGGGGCTCAAGTTCGGCTCGCCGAGCTTACCGGCGAGCCGCGCCCCCCC
>JAFMSC010000469.1 GCA_017353825.1 Hyphomicrobiaceae bacterium
CTGGGGCTCTCGCTGATCTTCAGCCTCGGCGGCATCGTCAATCTGGCGCACGGCGGCTTCTTTGCCATCGGCGCCTACCTGACCGTTACGCTGGCCGACTACCTGGGGTTCGGCGGCGCCGTCGTGGTGGCGCCGGCGACGGTGGCGTTGCTGGGCGTGCTCATCGAGCGTTTCCTCTTCCGGCCGTTTTATCGGGCTGATCCCATCCTTTCATTGCTGCTCACGTTCGGGCTCGCCATGGTGGCAGAGCAGACCCTGCGCTTAATCTACGGCGCCGCCCCGCTCTCCTTTGCCATCCCGCAATTGCTGCGCGGCCAGGTCTGGATCGGCGCCTTCAGCTATTCCTACTACCGCACCATTCTGTTGGGCATCGCCGCACTCTGTGTGGCGGGCTTGTGGGTGCTCCTGCAGCGGACGGCGTTCGGGCGAGTCGTGCGTGCGGGCGTGCAGAACCCCGACATGGTTGGCGCGCTCGGCATCTCGCTCGAACCCTATATGGCGGCGGTTGCGGCGTTGGGGATCGGGCTTGCCGGGCTCGCTGGCGTGCTGCTGGCGCCCATCTATGCCGTGCATCCGGCAATGGGACAGGAGATCATCACCCCGGCGTTCGTGGTGGTGGTGATCGGGGGCCTCGGCTCGTTCTGGGGGGTGGTGGTTGCCGCCCTGATGGTTGGGCTGGTGAAAGGCCTTATCATCGCCTTCGGCTATACCGCGTTCTCAACCGCCGCCATCTACCTCCTCATGATGCTGATCTTGCTGTTCAGGCCGCGCGGTCTGTTCGGCGAGCGCATCCAACGTTTCGAGTGAGGTCGGCGATGCTGGCCGACCGGTCCCCGCCGTTGATCGCTGCCGCAACGTTGATCATTCTGCCGTTCGGGCTGGAGGCCCTAGGCCTCGGCG
Source organism: Hyphomicrobiaceae bacterium (assembly GCA_017353825.1). Taxonomy (GTDB): domain Bacteria; phylum Pseudomonadota; class Alphaproteobacteria; order Rhizobiales; family Hyphomicrobiaceae; genus AWTP1-13. The sequence continues at coordinate 901 of JAFMSC010000469.1, forward strand.
TGACTTCGGCGACCGAGGTCGTGATCTTCGCCATGGCCTGCATGGCGCTCAATATTCTGGTGGGCTACACCGGGCTCGTCTCCTTCGGCCACGGCGCCTGGTTCGGGCTCGCCGCCTATGTCGCCGCACTCATCCAGCGCGGCGTGACCCCTGGATCCATTTTGCTGCCGATCCTTGCAGCGTTGGCCGTGGTAGCACTTGTCGCCGCCAGCTTCGGGTATCTGATCCTGCGCCGCCGTGGCGTTTACTTCTCCCTGCTCACCCTGGCGCTGGCGGCTATGTTGTATGTAGTGGCCTTCCGCTGGACGGCGGTGACCGGCGGCGAGAACGGGCTCGGTGGCATCGTGCGCCCGGATGTCGCCGGCCTGCGGCTGGAGACCAACACCACCTTCTACGGCGTGGTCTCGGGCATTGGCTTCCTGGTTGTCTATCTCCTGTGGCGCTTCCATCGCTCACCGACGGGTCACGTGCTGGTCGCCATTCGCGAGAACGAGCAGCGCGCGCAATTCATCGGCTACCCGACCAACCGCTACAAGCTGGTGGCCTTCACCTTGTCGGCAACCCTGACGGGGCTCGCAGGCTGCCTGCTCCTGTTCAACAACCGCATGACATCAGCCGATCCCATCTCCGTGGCGTTTTCCGGCGAGCTGTTGGCCATGGTAGTCATTGGCGGCATGCGCTCGTTCCTGGGGCCAGCGCTGGGTGCCTTGTTCTTCGTGATCTTCCGCGACTGCCTATCAGGCCTGACCGAGAACTGGTTGCTCTGGTTCGGCCTCCTGTTCGTCGCATTCGTGCTGTTCTCGCCGAGGGGTCTCATTGGTGTTGCCGGCCGCCTGCTTGCGCCGTTCCGCACCAAGGCCATCGAGGCGGCAGCAATGGCCGGACGCAGGATCGGCGATCCGCCGCTGCCGGATTTCCTGAGGCGCGCACGACACGTCGAAGGCGCGGTCTTGAACGCCGAGGGCATCACGAAACACTTCGGTGGCATTAAGGCTGTCGAGGACGTGACGTTCTCGGTGCGCGACCGAACGCTGCACGCGCTCATCGGGCCCAACGGTGCCGGCAAGACGACGGCCTTCAACCTGGTGTCGGGCCTGTTCCCACCGGGTGCCGGTACGATCCGGCTCGGCGGCAACAACATCTCAGGCCTGTCGCCGGACCGCATCTGCCGCGCCGGCATCGGCCGCTCTTTCCAGATCACCAACCTGTTCCCGACCTTGTCCGTCGCCGAGAACCTCCGCCTCGCAGTGCAGGCGCGCCATCCCAGCCGCTTCGACCTGTGGAGGAGCGCGCGCGCCATCGGGGAAATCGAGGCGGAGACCGCGGCTCTGATCCGATATCTGGGGCTCGATGGCATCGAGAGCGCAGAGGCCGGCGCTTTGTCCTACGGAGGCCAGCGGTTGGTCGACATGGGGCTGGCTCTGGCCACCAAGCCTCGCCTCCTCTTGCTGGACGAGCCGCTCGCGGGCCTTGCCTCAGCGGAACGCGAGCGCGTCGGTGCGCTAATCAAGAAGCTGTCCGCCGTCGTTCCTGTGCTGCTGGTCGAGCACGATATCGACCGCGTGTTTCGTCTTGCAGACCAAGTCACCGTCATGAACGAAGGCCTTGTGCTGCTGGACGGCACGGTTGACGAAGCGAGATCGTCGGGGCGCGTGCAGGAGATCTACATCGGCTCGGGCGCGGCACATATCGCGGCGCAAGTGCGCCTCGACGTGGCCGGAGCCAAGCCGCTGCTCACGGTCGATCGCATCAATACCTTCTATGGCAAGAGCCATATCCTGAGCGAGGTGTCATTCGAGGTACGTGAGCACGAGGTGGTGGCTCTGCTCGGGCGCAACGGCGCTGGCAAGTCCACGCTCCTCAAGTCGCTGGTCGGAATCGCGCCGCCGGCCACGGGCAGCATCAGGCTCGACGGAGTAGAGATCGCCCGGCTGCCATCGGCGCGCGCGGCCAGGCTCGGCGTCGGTTACGTACCCCAGGGGCGCGGCCTGTTCGCCGGCATGACCGTTGCACACAATCTTGAACTCGGCCGGCTCAAGCGTCAGACGGGTCTCGGCGCGCGCTGGGATCTCGACCGCATCCTGGACTATTTCCCGCGTTTGAAGGAGAGGCTTGAAACACCGGCGGATTTTCTCTCCGGTGGGGAGCAGCAGATGGTGGCGGTGGCGCGTGCACTGTCGGGCGACATCCGCATCCTGCTCCTCGACGAGCCGTTCGAGGGGCTCGCGCCAACGGTAGTGGAGCAGCTGTTCGAGAGCTTCGACAAACTGCGCCGCGAGGTCGCGATTATCATCGTCGACCATCATCTCGACTTGGCGCTCGCACTTTCCGACCGCACCCTCGCGCTGGAGCGCGGCCGACTACAGTGGAC
>JAFMSC010000124.1 GCA_017353825.1 Hyphomicrobiaceae bacterium
CGCACGCGCTTCTCAGACGGCTTCTCGTAGTAGTTCCGCAGCTTCATCTCGCGGAAGATGCCCTCGCGCTGCATCTTCTTCTTCAGCGCCTTGAGAGCTTGATCGACGTTGTTGTCGCGAACCTGTACCAGCAAGCGGGTCTGCCTTCCTTTGGGTTGTTGCAACGGTGGTGCCGGCGGGTGGTGCCGGCGAGTGGTGAACAGCGACTGGTGACGACGACAAGCCCGTTCGAGGCCTGTCTTGCGGCCGGGGCTGGCCAGGGAACACCCCATCGCGCCCGGAACCGCGCTCCATGCGTACACGGGCTTCTAGCAGAGGCGCCGGGGCCTGTCCATTGGCCTGTCCATTGTCCACGCGCTCGCATCAGCAGCTCGTTCGGCTGGCTGGGGCGGTGGTGTCCAAGTACCGGTAAACGCTCATATTTTCGCCTATTTTGCGATGCAACTCTAAGCTGCTGCAGCGCGATAACAATCGGACCAAGCGACCGTCGATCCAGTGATGCTGCAAGGTGTAGCACATTCGAAATCCGAGCTCCGGCGGTGTCGATCGGTTGTCGGGGCCGTGATCCTCGCTGCCGCGGTTGTGGGCGCCACAGCTGAGGCCGGCGGCACGGCCGACTGTGCGTCGATTCGCCATGAGGCCCTAGCGGTGGATCTCACAACGTTGGGCAGCGAAACGCGCTCGATCCAGTTGAGGGTGGGAGAGACGCTGCGGTTCTCCTTCGGTACCGAGCCCGGCCCGTTCGGTACTCTCGCGCTCGTCGAAGGGCCTGGCGCCCCGCTAATCCTCCTGGCCGGCGCCGCGCGCACAGATGTATCCTTCACCGCCCCTGAGAACGGCGCGTTTACATTTCGGTTCGGGAAGGCCGGCGAGGACGCCGCCCGCTTCACTGTGTCGTGCCCAGCGGGGCGTGCGACGTATCGCGCCGAGGCATCCGCCAGCCCGCAGGCATCGAACTTCCTGCCATTGCAGCCTGAGGAAATCGACGCGACCGGCCTGGCGAGCGAGGACCTTAAGGTGGGCGAGCCTAGTGTGGGCGCTCAGGGCCAGCCCGCAAAGAATGCGCTGCCGCCGATAGCCGTGCCCCCCGGCGTGTCCTTGGCGACGCCCCAGACCACCCGCCCACAGATTAAGCTGAGCTGGCTTGACCAGCGCTATCAGCCGAGCGGTCAGGGCGATCCGCAGATCGACCCGGCCGAGAGCGGCGTGGAGATCGGTTTGAACTACCGGCTCAAATCTGCCGTAACCATCGGTGCGCTGGCCCAAGTCAACCCTGCGATCGATGTGCCGTTCGGGGTCGAACGCGGCCTTGCCGACCGAGGCTGGATGGCCGGTCCCGTCACTAAGATCGAGCTTGCACCGAAGCTGCTCCTCGACGCCCGCGCGGCCTGGGGCGAAGGCGAGAGCGGCCCCGAGGAGGCGACGTCCGCAGCGGCAGCACAGCGACGGCTTCTGAGCGCACGGCTCGCCAGCGAGCAGGTGTTCGGGGGGTGGCGCCTCACGCCCAGCGTCAACTTCAACTACCTCGAGCAACTACCCCACGGCTTCGTGCCGGAGACGGAGGCTGCGCACCCCATCGGCACCGGACGCATTGATATGGCGCCCGAGCTTGCCTATCACATCGATCTTCCAGCCGCGGCCTTCATCGAGCCGCGCGCCGTCGTAGGCGGGTTCTGGGACTTCGACAACCTTTCCAAAGTGGCGCCAAGTGGCGCCGTCCATCCGGAGATGCGGCTCAAGGCGGAGGCCGGCGTGACCATCGGTGTTCGCGACGGCGCCAAGCTGCAGGCCTCGGGCGGGCTGGAGGGCGGTGATCGGGAGGTCCCGGACGCCTGGACCGGGCGGCTTCAGCTCAGTGTACCCCTCAAGTAGGGTGACGCGCTCAGGCCCGCTCCGCCCAGGTACCGGCACCGGCACCCAGATCGCGCCCCAGGGTAGCGAGCACACTTGCCACGATCTGCGGCGCGTTGAGGCCCGCATCCTCGTACATCTTGTCGGGCTTGTCCTGGTCGATGAAGCGGTCCGGCAGGGTCATGGGCCGTACCTTCAGGCCCCGGTCGAGCAGCCCGTCGATGGCTAGGAACTGCAGAACCTGGCTGCCGAAGCCGCCGATGGCGCCCTCCTCAATGGTGATCAGCACCTCATGGTTGCGGGCGAGCCGCGTCACGAGATTGGCGTCGAGCGGCTTGGCGAAGCGCGCGTCGGCGACCGTGGTGGAGAGGCCGTAGCCCGCGAGCAGGTCCGCGGCCTTGAGGCACTCAGCCAGCCGCGCACCATAGGACAGGAGCGCCACGATGCTGCCCTCGCGCACCACGCGCCCCTTGCCGATCTCCAGGGGCACGCCCTCCGCCGGCAGCTCCACGCCCACCCCGTCGCCGCGCGGGTAGCGGAGCGCCGACGGGCGGTCGTCGATGGCCGCGGCGGTGGCCACCATGTGCTTGAGCTCGGCCTCGTCGGCGGCTGCCATCAGCACGAAGCCCGGCAGGCAACCGAGGTAGGCCACATCGAACGCGCCTGCGTGCGTCGGCCCGTCGGCACCCACGAGGCCGGCACGGTCGATGGCAAAGCGCACGGGCAGGCGCTGGATCGCCACGTCGTGCACCACCTGGTCGTAGGCGCGCTGCAGGAAGGTGGAGTAGATCGCCGCGAACGGCTTGTAGCCCTCCGATGCCAGGCCCGCGGCAAACGTGACGGCATGCTGCTCGGCGATGCCCACATCGAAGGCACGATGGGGGAACTCCCGGGCGAACAGGTCAAGCCCGGTGCCGGAGGGCATGGCCGCCGTGATGGCCACGATCCGGTCGTCCTTGCGCGCCGCTTCGATCAGGCTCTGGCCGAACACCTTGGTGTAGTTCGGCCCGTTCGACTTGGCCTTCACCTGCGCACCGGTGATGATGTTGAACCGGTTGACGCCGTGATACTTGTCGTCGGAGGCCTCGGCCGGCGCGTAGCCCTTGCCCTTCTTGGTGACCACGTGGACCAGGATCGGCCCGCTCTTGGCGTCGCGCACGTTGCGCAGCACGGAGAGCAACACGTTGAGGTTATGCCCGTCGATGGGCCCCACGTAGTAGAAGCCCAGCTCCTCAAAGAGAGTGCCGCCGGTCCAATAGGTGCGGGTGTATTCCTCGGCCAGCGCCGCGCGCCGCTCCCAGTATTTCGGTAGCCGCTTGGCCAGCTGCTTGACCACGTCGCGCAGGTGCAGGTAGGTGCCGCTGGAGGTGATCCGCGCCAGGTAGTTGGAGAGCGCGCCCACCGGCCGGGCGATCGACATGTCGTTGTCGTTGAGGATGACGATCAGCCGCTCGCTGCGGGCACCGGCGTTGTTCATGGCCTCGTAGGCCATGCCGGCCGACATGGCGCCGTCGCCGATCACGCACACCACGTTATTGGCCTTGCCGGCGAGGTCGCGCGCCACCGCCATGCCGAGGCCGGCAGAGATGGAGGTGGAGGAGTGGGCCGCGCCGAACGGGTCGTACTCGCTCTCCGTTCGCTTGGTGAACCCCGACAGGCCGCCGCCCTGGCGCAGCGTGCGGATACGGTCGCGGCGGCTGGTGAGGATCTTGTGCGGGTAGGCCTGGTGGCCCACGTCCCAGACCAATCGGTCGCGGGGGGTATCGAACACATGGTGCAACGCCACGGTCAGTTCCACCACGCCGAGGCCAGCGCCGAGGTGCCCGCCGGTGACCGACACCGCGTCGATGGTCTCCTGGCGCAGCTCGTCGGCGAGCTGACGCAAGTCCCAATCAGACAGACGTCTCAGGTCCCCTGGCGTCCTGACCGTGTCGAGCAGCGGCGTCCTGGAAACATTGCTCATCGGCCATCCTGGGCCTTCCGCCCGACCATTCTACCGCACGCCCGGTCTGTTGCGCGCAGCCAGGGCCTGCGACCGGTTAGTATAGCCCAATCCGGCGCCGCAAGCGGAGACTAAGCGTCGCGGCGGGGGTCGCGCCGGTGGCGCAAGCGCCGGCCCGGTCGCCTCTCCTGGCCCTGATAGAGCGCGATAGGAGCTCGGGTGCCGTGCGGGGAGGAGCGAGCGCGCGTGGGTAGGGCTCAGCTCACTCCTGGGGCCGGAACGGCTCGCTGCCGGTGGGGGCACCGTTGGGGCCCAGCGTCAGCCTTTCCACCTTGGCCTCGGCCTGCCTGAGTAGCCCGTCGCAGTGCTCGCGCAGGGCCACGCCGCGCTCATAGATGGCGATGCTCTCCTCCAGCTCGACCGCGCCCTTCTCCAGCCGTTCGACGATACTCTCAAGCTCCTTGAGGGCGCGCTCGAAGCTCATGTCCTTGATCTCGGCGAGCGGCTTGGCCATGGCCATCACGGGTCTTCGTCTTTCCTCGCTCGGCTGGCTCTACTGGCCGGCCCGCATCAGCACGCCGACGTGAGCTGCCACCGACCGCGCCAGCGCGGCGAGGTTGTAACCTCCTTCCAGCATCGACACCAGGCGGCCGCCGGCATGGGCGTCGGCCACGTCGGCGATCTTGGCCGTCGCCCAGGCGAAATCGGGCTCGGCCAGCTGCAGGTTCGCCAGCGGATCGTCCTTGTGGGCATCAAAGCCCGCCGAGATCAGCACCACGTCGGGAGCGAAGTTGCGCAGCGCCGGCAGGATGCGCGATTCGAAGGCCTGCTTGAAGGGCTCGCCTCCGTCGTTGGGCCGCAGCGGCGCGTTCCATATGTTGCCCACCCCGGTCTCGCTCAGCGCCCCGGTGCCGGGATAGAGCGGCATCTGGTGCGTGGAAGCGAAGAACAAGTCCTTGTCGCTCCAGAAGATATCCTGTGTTCCATTGCCGTGGTGCACGTCGAAGTCCACCACCGCCACACGCTGGGCGCCGTGCCTTTTGCGGGCATAGAGGGCGGCGATGGCGATGTTGTTGAAAACGCAGAACCCCATGGCGCGCTCGTGCTCGGCATGATGGCCGCAGGGGCGCACCTGCGCGAACGCGTTCTTCACGCCAGAGCTGGGGTCGAACACCTCATCGATGGCATGCAGGCCTGCGCCCACGGCCCTGAGCGCCGGCTCCCAGGACTTGGACGAGAGGGGGGTATCGGGATCAAGCCGAACGGGCTCCTCGCCGGGCTGCGGCCGCCGGCTCTTGATCCACGCGATGTACCGCGGCGGGTGCGCCAGAGCGATCCTCTCCTCCACGTCCTCCCTGAGCGGCGCCTCCTCGCGCTTCAGGCCGTTGAACATCTCGTGGGAGAGCACTTTGTCGATCGCGCGCATGCGATCGGGCCGCTCGGGGTGGCCCGGACCGGTGTCGTGGTCGAGGAACGAGGGGTGGGTGATGAGGAGGGTGGACATCGGGCGATCGCGCCTTGGAACTGCAACTCCATAAGCTCAAATGAGCTTCTAGGCCCATCCGCACGGGCCTGTCATCCGCAATCTGGGTGCCGTCGAGATAGGTGGGCGCCAACCAATCGCCCGTCTCAGACGACGGCCCTCAGCGGTTGCGCTGAGGGGCGCTCCGGAGGGAACCGCCGGCACTTGCTCAGGTCAGAAGCGCGCCGGCGTCACCATCGTCCGTTAACAGACATATGCCACGAACACGGCCCCGAAGGACGTGTCATACCCTGAGGGCCAGAGTGTCTGACACCACCGCGGCAACCCTATTTTGTTGCAACGGTGCCAGGCCCCAGAGGGTCTGACGCCCGCACGCGCCTCGCTGTAGAGTGACGCCACGCAATTCCGTCCGGAGCCCCCAGCATGACCGCAACCGATAAGATGCTCGCCCGCAAAGCGGGCCGCGTCGGCACCATGATCTTCAACAACCCCGAGCGCCATAACGCCGTCTCCCTCAAGATGTGGGAGGCCGCCACCAGCATCCTGGAGGACTTCGCCAGGGACGATGACGTGCGCGTGGTCGTCATCACCGGCGCCGGCGGCAAGGCCTTCGTGTCGGGCGCCGACATCTCCAAGTTCGAGAGCGAGCGCGCAACACAGGAGGCGGTGGCGCACTACGGCGCCATCTCCGCGCGCTTCCACACCACGCTGTGCGACTTCCCCAAGCCCACGCTCGCGCAGATCCAGGGCTATTGTATCGGCGGCGGGCTCAATCTCGCCATCGCCTGCGACCTGCGCTTCTGCAGCGAGGGCTCGCGCTTCGCCCTGCCGGCGGCCAAGCTCGGCCTCGGCTACGGCCACAAAGGCTTGCAGCGTTTTGTCCACACCATCGGGCCCGCCCATACCAAGGACATCTTTTTTTCCGCCCGACAGTTCGGGGCCGGCGAAGCGCTCGCCATGGGCGTGGTCAACAAGGTGCTGCCCGAGGCCGATCTGGCGGCCTTCGTCGCAGACTACACCAACACCATCGCCAACAACGCGCCGCTGACGGTGGCCGCCATCAAACAGGCCGCCATCGAGACCCTCAAACCGGAAGCGGAGCGTAACCTGAAGCTGGTGGAGGAAATGGTGGCCCGCTGCTTCGCCAGCCACGACTACATCGAAGGCCGCACCGCCTTTACGCAAAAGCGCAAGCCGGTGTTCACGGGGCGGTGACATCCCCAACAGCCGATAGCCGTCGAACGCCAGCCGAGCGTTGCTCGACCGCACCTCACCCCACCCCAATGATTGAAACGGCCGGCGTCGGATCTTGTGTCTGCCGTCCGGGAGCCGGATCGTTCACTCGTGGCACGATTCGCTGTGAGCGGGGGATGCATGGGCCATCGGCGCGCCTGGACGGTTGTGCTCGCACTCACGTGGGGTCTGCGCCTCACTGCCGCGCCAGCCGGAGCGTACGAGCCTTCGCCCGACGACTACAGCCCCTATGCTCCCTCGGGGTTCTTCGTGTTCGACTGGAGCGGCTACTACGCGGGCGGGCACCTGGGGGCCGCCGCCGCCGAGGCCGAGGCGACGGAAGCGATCTTTCCGAACAACCCCCTGTTGTTCCAGGCAACGACCTTAGGCAACTCGGAGAATTCGGTCACCGGCGGCGTTCAGGCGGGCTGGCAACGCCAGTTCGGCAAGCTGGTGGCCGGCGTTGAGGCGGGCTTCAACCTGTTAGGGTTCGACGACACCGAACTGTCGCCGATCGTGCCGGGCTTGGCGCGGTCGGTGCAGGTGAGCAACATCTTCACCCTGACCGGGAGGGTCGGCTACGCCGAAGGGCGCTGGCTCGCCTATATCAAGGGTGGATTGGCCAATGGCGAGGTGGATATCGAACATCGGCAGCTCTCGACGGATATCACGACTTCCTCGAACGATCGCGAGACCGGGTGGACGGCGGGACTCGGGGTGGACTACGCACTGACGCCGAACCTGTTCCTGGGCGTCGAGTACAACCTCGTTCATTTTCGCGCCAATGTCGTGCCACCGCCGATCCCAGACACCCAGTTCGACAACCTGGACGTGACCATCCAGAACGTGGTGGTGCGGCTCAACTACCGGTTCAACCCATGCTGCGCCTGGCCCGGGCCGGGCAGGCCGTGATCGGTCGGTCACTCGATACCGTGGCGTTCTACCGTGGCGTTGTCCCTGGCGTCGGTCCCTGGCGTCGGTCACTGCCGGCGCAGCTAGGATGGCGGCTTGATTTTGGCGCTCCGGCCGGCCACCTTCGGAGGTGTCTACCGCGACGCACCAGGACACCATGGTCACCATCCTCGACGCCCGGCCGCGCCACCCTGAGAAGGCGCACAAGCCCGACACCCCCGTCCTGAAGAAGCCCGACTGGATCCGGGTGAAGGTGCCGGCGTCCTCGCCGCAGTTTGCCCAAACGCGCGCCATCCTGCGCCAACACGGCCTCAACACGGTGTGCGAGGAGGCAGGCTGCCCCAACATCGCCGAGTGCTGGGCCGGGCGCCACGCCACCATGATGATCATGGGCGACACCTGCACGCGCGCCTGCGCTTTTTGCAACGTCAAGACCGGACTGCCCGGCGCGCTCGTTCCCGCTGAGCCCGAGAATGTGGCGCAGGCGGTGGCCAAGCTCGGCCTCGATCACATCGTCATCACGTCGGTAGACCGCGATGACCTCAGCGACGGCGGTAGCGCCCATTTCGCCGCTACCATCAGCGCCATCCGCGCCCTAACCCCCGATACCACCATTGAGGTGCTGACCCCAGACTTTCTGCGCAAGGACGGCGCACTGGAGACGGTGGTGGAGGCAGCGCCCGATATCTATAACCACAACCTCGAGACGGTACCGGCGCTGTACCTGCGGATCAGGCCGGGCGCGCGCTATTTCCACTCGCTGCGTCTGTTGCAGCGGGTGAAGGAGCTGGCGCCGGCCCTGTTCACCAAGTCGGGCATCATGGTGGGCCTGGGCGAAAGGCGCGAGGAGGTGCTGCAGGTCATGGATGACCTGCGTTCAGCCGACGTGGACTTTCTCACCATCGGCCAGTACCTGCAGCCCACGCGCAAGCACGCCGAGGTGAAGCAGTTCGTGACGCCGGAGGCGTTCAAGGAATACGAGCGCATCGCCTACGCCAAGGGCTTCCTCATGGTCTCCGCGAGCCCGCTCACGCGCTCCTCCTACCACGCCGGCGATGACTTCGTCCGGCTCAGGGCGGCGCGCTTTTTTGAGCAGCGGGCAAAGCAGGGATAGGCGGGCGTCGAGCCGGTTTCGCGACCCGTGGAGGGATTAGGCCTGCCGCCCGGGTCAAGACCGTGCGTCCCGATCTCCGCTGCCAGCCTAGCACCTCGGCTGCGCCGGTTGCGAGGCACGCGGGCCTCACGGCGTGCTGCGAGAGGATGCCGTTGTCCATCAGCCATTTGACGGCGCGGGGCCAGGCGTAGTTCGCTCCCCATTCTGAGGCCGGCGTCATGGTTGGAGACGAGGGCGCCGGTCTGTGCATCCCTGACGACGATCTGCACCGCGTGCTCGACCCGGTTGACGCGTGACGAGGCCGACCATCGACTGGTCGGCTCCGAGCTTCTTGGCCAGCTCGCTTTCGCAGCCTCGGCAGTTCTGGAACCCCCCGTTTGGTGGATCACCGGTGCCAATTCGTGTCGAGGAGGCTGTAGCGCCCCGAGGCCACAAGCATGCGCCGCGGTGGCCAATGCGGCGGCGGCGGCGAACATGGCGGCGCGACCGCGTGAGCGCTGGCGCACAATCATCTCGCCACCTCCCAAGGATTCAGCCGGGCCCGTCATTGGGCATTGTGCCTTCGCGGGGAGGCGCAGAAAAGGTGGCGATAGCTGGTTATCCTGCCTCGCCGGCGGCCCGTGGTCTTTCGACGCGCAGACGGCACAAGGCACCCAGCCACCCGATTTCCTGGTAGATTGCCTTGCTCGCTTCGACGTTCCGGCAACCGCTGTTTGGTCGCATGCCCTCTTTCCACACCACCCGCCGCGTGCCCTTCAGCCCGCGCCAGATGTTCAACCTGGTGGCGGACGTCGAGCGCTATCCGGAGTTCCTGCCTCTGTGCGAGGCTTTGAGCGTGCGCAGCCGCGCCCGCGAGGGCGAATTCGACATCCTGGTTGCCGACATGACCGCGGGCTACAAGGCCATCCGCGAGACCTTCACAAGTCGCGTGCGCCTCGATCCGGCACGGCTCGATGTGGCGGCGGCCGGCGTGCCCGGCGCCATGGGGCCGTTCGCCCAGCTGGAGAACCGCTGGCAATTCCGCGCTGTGGCCGGCGGCTGTGAGGTGGATTTTTTCATCGCCTACAAGCTGCGCTCGGCCATGCTTGAGATGCTCGTGGGCGCCCTCTTCGACCGCGCCTTCCGTCGTTACACCCAAGCCTTCGAGGAG
>JAFMSC010000470.1 GCA_017353825.1 Hyphomicrobiaceae bacterium
TCGGGCAGGCATCGGCAGCCTGTTCCAGCGCGGGCTTGCGGATGTCGGGGTGCTGCGCCAGCAGACGCCGCTGCCCGAGACCGCCGACGAGCTGTGCGAGGTGGCCGAGCGGGTCGGCGCAACCGACGCGGACGTGTGGCTCGGGGTGCGCGCGACCGAGACCCAGCTCAAGCGGCTCAGCGCCCAGGGAAGGCTGGCTGACTATGCAACTTTGCACTTCGCCACCCACGGCGTCGTGGCGGGCGAGGCCGCGGCGATCCTGAAGGCCGGCGCCGAGCCGGCCCTCCTGCTGACGCCACCCGCCCAGGCGTCGGAGGAGGACGACGGGCTGCTCACGGCCTCCGAGGTGGCGCAACTCAAACTCGACGCCGACTGGGTGGTGCTGTCGGCGTGCAACACTGCAGCTGGCGGGGCCGAGGGGGCGGAGGCGCTGTCGGGGCTCGCGCGCGCGTTCTTCTATGCAGGCGCCCGGGCGCTCTTGGTCTCCCACTGGGAAGTGGAGAGCGACGCCGCCGTGGCGCTCACAACGCAGGCCTTCGCTGAGGCCCAGAAGGACCTGCGCATGGGCCGCGCGGAGGCCTTGCGCCGGTCCATGCTGGCGCTGAGCACCGACCCGACGCAAGCTCGCAACGCCCACCCCTCGGTGTGGGCCCCGTTCGTGCTGGTGGGCGAGGGCCAACGCTGACCGGCCGGCCCGCCGGCTGCGCGTTGCCGTGACGCCACGCGGCGGCTTCCGGGAACGGAGGGGTTGGGCTAAACCTTGGCTGGAAGGGACCGAGGCATCGGGGGACAAGACATGCGCGCCAGGTTCTCGCGGGTACAACTGCGCGATCTTCTGTTCATCGCCGTGCCAGCGCTCATCGCCATCATCGGCGCCGGGTGGCTGGCGCTGCGTTTCGCCGACCCGCCGCCGCCTGGCACGTTCGTCATCTCGGCGGCCACCAAGGGCAGCCCCTACTACCGGTTCGCGGAGGGCTACCGGCCCCTTTTCGAGCGCAATGGAGTGAAGCTCGACGTGCGCGAGTCGGCCGGGTCGTTCGCCAACCTGAAGGCGCTGTTGGACCCCGCCTCCGGCGTGCACGCAGCTTTCATGCAGGGCGGCCTCGCCGCCTCCAAGGACGCGCCGGGTGTGCTCTCCATCGGGGGCATCGCATACGAGCCGCTGTGGGTGTTCCACTCGGCCAGTCTGCGCATCGAGCGGCTCTCCGAGCTCAAGGGCAAGCGCATCCTTGTAGGCCCTGCCAACAGCGGCACGGCCGGCCTCGCGCTGCGCCTGCTGGCCGTCAACGGTGTCACCGCCGAGACGGCCACCCTCATCAACAGCGAGCTGCCCCAGTACGTGGACAAGCTGAGCAACGGTCAGGCTGACGCGGGCTTCCTGGTGCTGGCGGCGGAGGCGCAGACCATCCAGCGGCTGCTGCGCGTGCCCAACATAACCTTGATGAGCTTCGTCAACGCCGAGGCCTATACTCAGCGCTTCCCGTTCCTCACGCCGCTCCTCCTGCACGAGGGCGTGGTGGACTTCGCGGCCAACGTGCCGCCCACTGACATCGTGCTGCTCGCCACCACCGCCACCGTGCTCGTGCGCGAGGACGCGCACAGGGCGCTCGTAACTCTGCTCACCGAGGCCGTGCAGGAGGCGCACGCGGCGCCGGTGGTGGACGCCAACGGCGAGGCACCGCTGTTTCAGCCGCCGGGGGTGTTCCCGATCGCGGCCGACCCGGAGTTCCCGTTTTCGGAGGAGGCGCGCCGGGTCTACCGCTCTGGGCCACCCTTCCTGCAGCGCTATGTGCCGTTCTGGGTAGCGGCTACCATAGACCGGCTGGCGGTGTCGCTGGTGGTACTGGTGCCGATCCTCATCCCGCTTGTGCGCTTCGCGCCCCAGCTCTACAGCTGGCGCGTGCGTCGGCGCATCCTCTACTGGTACGGCGCGCTGAAGCGGCTGGAGGCCGCGGCACGGCGTGCCACCTCGGCGGACGCGCGCGAGCAGCACCTCGCCGAACTCGCCCGCATCGAGGAGGCGGTGGACGATATCCCCATCCCGCTCGCCTTTTCCGACAAGCTCTACGAGCTGCGCCAGCACATCGAAGTGGTACGCCGGCGGCTCACGGGTGGCGCCTACGCCATGGGCGCGGCGATGGCGGCGCAATAGGCCCTGCGCGGCGTCCTATGCCCGTGGCGGAAGCCGTTTCGGGGTATGCCGAGAGTGCGGCCGGCGCCTCGCCATCTCTAGCTTAGCCTTCAGGCGCGGGCGGAGGGAAGCTCGGCGAGGAGGGCCTGCAGCACCCGGGGCAGAGTCTCGGGCAGGTCCTCCGCGATCAGCCCGATGCCGAACTGGCTGGCGCACGCCCCGTGCAACCACACCGCGGCGCAGGCCGCCTCAAAGGCGGGCATGCGCTGGGCCAGAAGCCCGGTGACGAGGCCGGCCAGCACGTCGCCAGAGCCGGCGGTGGCCAGCCACGGCGGGGCGTTGTCGTTGATGGCCGCGCGGCCGTCGGGCGCGGCGATCACCGTGTCGGGCCCCTTGAGGATGACGACGGCGCCGCTGATGGCCGCGGCTTGGCGTGCCCGGTCGAGCTTGGAGCCCGGCACCTCGCCGAACAGGCGCCGGAACTCCCCCTCGTGCGGGGTCAGCACGACCGCAGCGGTGCGCCCCTTGATCGCCGTGAATAGCGCCTTGGCCGTAGGGTCAGGCTCGGCGCGCACCACGAACCCCAGCCCCGCGGCCTTGACGGGGGCGGCGCTACCATCGGCGGCGAACGAGGTGATGGCGTCGGCATCGAGCACGAGTGCGGGCGCCGCGCCGAGGATGGTCAGTACCGTGCCCGCGGTCGCCGCCCCGACCCCGGCGCCGGGCCCGATGAGCACGGCGTTGCGGCGCTCGTCGGCCAGGATCTCAGCCAGCGCGCCATCGGAGGCGACGGCGCGCACCATCACGGCGGTGGCTTGCGTGGCGTTGATGGCGGTGGCGGCGGCGCTGCCGACCAGGGTTACCAGCCCAGCCCCGACGCGCAGCGCCGCGCGTGCGCCCATGCGCGCGGCCCCGGTGCTCTCGGCCGGCCCCGAAACGATGATGGCATGGCCGCGCGTGTACTTGTGGGACTCGATCTGCGGCCGCGGATAGTGCGCGAGCCACAGGGCGGGTCGGTTGTCCCAGGTTCTGGGGACGATCTCGTCGAGCACGCGCGCCGGGATGCCGATGTCGGCCACCCGTACCTGGCCGCACAGCGACCGGCCCGGCAGCAGGAGATGGCCGGGTTTGAGC
>JAFMSC010000125.1:0-1910 GCA_017353825.1 Hyphomicrobiaceae bacterium
GCAGCCTGCCGCGCCGCCGTACGGTGGTCGAGCTACTGCAGAAGCGCGAGAAGGGTGCCGCGGTCGATCCGGCCGAATTCAACCGGGTGGTGGGCGAGGCCGTGACCGAAACGGTCAGGCGGCAGGTCGAGCTCGGCATCGACGTTGTGAGCGACGGCGAGACCAGCAAGATCAGCTACTCGACCTACGTTACCGGTCGCCTGACCGGGTTCTCGGCCGAGGGGTCGACCGAGACGGCGCGGCCGCATCTCGATCTTGCGCCCTTTCCCGAGTTGCGCCGCAAGATGGCGCTGCTGACCGGGCCGCGGCCTTTCAAGCGGGTCTCCTGCGTCGGCCCCGTGCGGGTGCGCGACCGCACGGCGCTGCACCACGACCTCGACCACATGCGGCGCGCCGTGGCGTCGGCCCGCCCGACCGAGGCCTTTCTCAATGCGGCCTCGCCCGGTGTCGTCGCGACGTTCCTGCCTAACCAATACTACCCGACCCACGAGGCGTATATCGAAGCCGTGGCGGAGGCCATGCGCGAGGAATACGAGGCGATCCCCACGGCCGACTTCGTGCTGCAGGTCGATTGTCCGGACCTCGCCATGGCGCGTCACACCGCCTTCCAGGAGCTGTCCGAGGCCGATTTCCTCAAGCGTACCCAATTCCACGTCGAAACACTCAACCACGCGCTCGCAAAGGTCCCGCCCGACCAGCTACGCATCCATGTGTGCTGGGGCAACTACGAGGGCCCGCACACGCACGACATCGATCTCGCGAAGCTCGCTACCATCATTCTCGGCATCAACGCGCGGGCGTTCTCGATCGAGGCCGCCAACCCGCGCCACGAGCACGAATGGGCGGTATGGACGCAGATCAAGCTGCCGGACGACCGGATCCTGCTGCCGGGCGTGGTCGACACCTGCACCAACTACGTCGAGCACCCCGACCTCGTGGCGCAGCGCATCATACGCTTCGCCGATATCGTCGGGCGCGAGCGCGTCATCGCCAGTACGGACTGCGGTTTCGGCACCTTTGCGGGCTACGGCAAGATTGATCCGGAGATCGCGTGGCTCAAGCTCGCGTCGCTGGTCGAAGGAGCAGCGCGGGCGAGCAAGCATTTGTGGTCATGAATCAGCGTCATTTGCGAGGAGCGCCAGGCGCGACGATTTTCAGCCGAGGCGCATGCGCAAGTAAGAAGAGATTGCTTTGCGGAGCCTATCGTTGGGCTCCCCGAAGGGCGGGACCCGAGGGCTCGCAATGACAACCTACCACAGCCTCTCGCTCGCCAGCTGCGCGCCTTCCACCAGCGCGCGCAACTTCGCCCACGCCACCTCGGGGTGAACCTCGTCGCCGGCGCCGGACGTGCCGAAGCCGCAATCTGTGCCGGCGATCACGCGCTCGCGGCCGACCACGTCGGCGAACCGGGCGATGCGCTGCGCCACCAGCTCCGGGTGCTCGACCAGGTGAATGCAGTGCGACACGACTCCGGGCACGAGGATCTTGTCGTCCGGCAGCCTCACGTCGCGCCACACCACCCACTCGTGCTCGTGCCGTGGGTTGGCGGCCTCGATCACGTAGGCGCCCGCATTCACCCGCAGCATCAGGTCGACGAAATGCTTCAGCTCGAAATCGTGCACTCGCGGCGCGACGTTGACGCTGTAGCAGGTGTGGAAGCGCACGCGGTCCGGCGGAATGCCGCGCAGCGCGTGGTTGACCGCTTCAACCCGCAGCGCGATGAACTTTCGGCAGTCCCTGATCGACGCGTCGACCGCGCGATTATAGTGCGTCGCCATGCGCGGATCGTCGATCTGCAGCACGAAGCCGGCATCGACGATCGTCTTGTACTCGAGCCGCATCGCCTCGGCGAGCGCCGCGAGGTATTCCTCGTCTGACGCGTAATAGTGGTTCTCGTAGTAGAGCTCGAG
>JAFMSC010000125.1:1920-9671 GCA_017353825.1 Hyphomicrobiaceae bacterium
TCGAGGTTGGACGGCGAGATTGCCGTCATGAAGGCATCCTCGGCCGACACGCCCTGCAGGGCAATTTTGAAATTCTCGATATCGGCCTTGAGCTCCGCTTCCCCCACATAGGCGATCGGTCCAATGCACACCTGCGCGTTCGGCCGCACGGTGCGCTTGGCCACCAGCGCTCCCGAGCGCGCCGCCAGCATGATCCGCATGTCATCGTAGGTGTGCGGAAATGCCAGCGAGTCGCGCGTGGCGCCGCGAAACCGCACGGGGCTTTCGATTTCCGAAAGGCCGCTCAGCCGCGCCCGCGCATAGGCCATCCAGTTGACCTTGCTGTGCTCGCCGTCGTCGACGATGTCGATGCCGGTGTCGGTTTGCTGCCGCACGATCTCGCCGATGGCGCGGCTGATGCGGGCCTCGAATGCCGCTCGATCGTACGGTTCACCGAGTTCCCTGCTGTTGAGGACGGCTACCAGATCGGCGGGACGAGGCAGGCTGCCGGTATGGGTCGTCAGGATGCGAGCGGCACTGGTTTTCAATGCAAGCCTTTGGGAGCTGTCAGAGAAGCGAATTGGCCGCGATCAGATCGCGGGGCCTGAGACCTGTCAATCGCTTCTCGCAACACCCGAAGGTCTGCGCGTGCTGGCAGCGTCCGCTGAGATGCAAGGCCCTCAAGCTGTTCGATGGCGGCGGCGGCCACAACTCCGGCGAGGCGTCCAGTCTCCTGGGCGACGCCGCGCGGGCCGGGCTCTGGGCTTCGCTGATATCCGAGCGTCTGCAGCTGCCTTATGGCGCTTGCCTTATTGCTTTTTCCCACTGCCCTTCACAGAAGCGCCCGACACCGCTACAAAGGCGCCCCATGTCGCCATTCAGGCCTCAGCTGAGACGAATTAGAGGCCCGGCCGCCCCGGACTAGATCCAGGGGCGCCGGGGCCTCCTCGCAGATTTGTGCGTCATCGCCTTCCTCAGCTTTTGCACACGGCACTCCCATGACCTCGACCAAGTCCGATGCGCGCGACTGGAGCGCGACCCTGTTCCTGCCCAAGACCACCTTCCCAATGAAGGCTGGGCTGCCCGAGCTGGAGCCCAGGCTGCTAAAGCGCTGGGCCAGCCTCGGCATGTACAAGCGCCTGCGCGGCTCGGCCAAGGGCCGCCCCAAGTTCGTCCTCCATGACGGCCCTCCTTATGCCAACGGCAATATCCACATCGGCACCGCGCTCAACAAGATCCTGAAGGACATGGTGACGCGCAGCCAGCAGATGCTGGGCTTCGATTCCAACTACGTGCCAGGGTGGGACTGCCACGGCCTGCCCATCGAGTGGCAGATCGAGCAGGAGTACCGCGCCAAGGGCAAGCGCAAGGAGGACGTGCCGGTGCTCGAACTGATCGCGGAGTGCCGGGCATACGCGCAGAAGTGGCTCAATATCCAGCGCGAGGAGTTCAAGCGCCTGGGGGTGGAGGGCGACTGGAACCACCCCTACATGACCATGGCGCCCGCCGCCGAGGCCCAGATCGCGCGCGAGATGATGAAGTTCGTGGCCAACGGTCTGCTCTACCGCGGCTCCAAGCCGGTGATGTGGAGCGTAGTAGAGAAGACCGCGCTCGCCGAGGCTGAGATCGAGTACCACGACTACACGAGCGACACCGTGTGGGTGAAGTTTCCGGTGTTATCGCCCAAGGCCGCCATGCTGCCCGAGGGGACCACAATCGTTATCTGGACGACGACACCTTGGACGCTGCCTGGCAACCGGGCGATCAGCTTCAGCTCCAAGATCGCCTACGGACTGTACGAGGTGACTGAGGCGCCGGAGGGCAACTGGGCCAGACCCGGCGACAAGCTGATCTTGGCTGAGAAGCTCGCTGAGCCGGTCATGAAGGCCGCGAAGGTCGATGCTTTCAGCCTGAAGAGCATCGTGCGCCCCGAGGTGCTGGCGGGGCTCGTCTGTGCGCACCCCCTGAAGCGCGTCGGCGGCGGCTACACCTTCGCGGTGCCGCTGCTCGATGGCGATCACGTCACGGACGAGGATGGCACCGGGTTCGTGCATACGGCGCCGGGCCACGGCCGCGAGGACTTTGAGATCTGGATGCAGTATGCGCCTGAGCTCGCAAAGCGTGGCATCAAGACCGAAATCCCCTTCACGGTCGATGCGGACGGGCGCTTCACGCGGGAGGCGCCGGGCTTCGAGGGCAAGCGCGTCATCACCGACAAGGGCGACAAGGGTGACGCCAACGATGCCGTCATCAAGGCGCTGGTCGAGGCCAATCGGCTGATCGCGCGCGGGCGATTGAAGCACCAGTACCCGCACTCCTGGCGCTCCAAGAAGCCTGTGATCTTCCGCAACACCCCGCAGTGGTTCATCGGCATGGATCGCCCGATCGGTGGCGCGTCTGCCTCTCCGAGCGCAGGGGCTCTGGTTGCCACTCACCCCAACCCTCTTCCCGCAAGCTCGGAGGGGGAAGCCGGGCGCGAGCCAATCGAAGGGTTCACCCTGCGGCAGCTGGCGCTGCGGGCCATTGCCGAAACGCAGTGGGTGCCGCCACAGGGGCAGAACCGAATCACCGGCATGATTGAGGCGAAGCCCGACTGGGTGCTGTCACGCCAGCGCGCCTGGGGTGTGCCGATCCCCATCTTCGTCAAAGACAACGCCGACGGCTCCTACGAGATCTTGAAGGACGAGGAGGTGAACCGCCGCATCCTTGCCGCCTTCGAGGAGAGGGGCATCAGCGCTTGGCACGAGCCGGGCGCGGCCAAACGCTTTCTGGGTAATGTCTACAGCCCGAAGGTATGGAAGAAGGTCGGGGACATCTGTGACGTGTGGTTCGACTCCGCCTCCACCTACGCCTTCACGCTGGAGGACCCCGTACACTTCCCGCAGCTCGCCGGCATCCACCGCAAGCGCGACGGCGGCGGGGACACTGTGATGTACCTGGAGGGCTCCGATCAGCACCGCGGCTGGTTCCACTCCTCGCTGCTCGAGAGCTCAGCCACCCGTGGCCGCGCCCCCTACGACGTCGTGCTCACGCACGGCTTCGTGCTCGACGACAAGGGTGAGAAGATGGCCAAGTCCAAGGGCAACGTCGTCGCCCCCCAGGAGGTGATCGGCAAGTCCGGCGCCGACATCCTGCGCCTGTGGGTGGCGGCCTCCGACTACGCCGACGACTTGCGTATTGGCCCGGAGATCCTCAAGACCTTCGTCGAGAGCTACCGCAAGATGCGCAATACGCTGCGCTGGATGCTGGGCACGCTTGCCCACTACGAGGGGGGCCGGCAGCTGGCGCCGGCGGCGCTGCCCGAGCTGGAGCAGCTGATGCTGCATCGGCTGGCCGAGCTCGACGAGACGATCCGCGAGGCCTACGCCGCCTACGACTACAAGCGGGTGATCGCGGTGCTGTCGCACTTCATGAACGCGGACCTCTCCGCGTTCTACTTTGACATCCGCAAGGACGCACTCTACTGCGAGCCCTACTCGAGCGCCAAGCGCAAGGGGGCTCTGGAGACCATCGAGCAGGTCTTTCGCCACGTCACGCTGTGGCTGGCGCCCCTCCTGTGCTTCACGGCCGAGGAGGCGTGGCTATCGCGCTATCCCTCCGAGGAGGGCTCGGTGCACCTTGAGCTGTTCCCCCAGGTGCCCGCATTCTGGCGCAACGATGCGCTGGCCGAGGAGTGGGAGCAGATCAAGCGTGTGCGCCGCGTGGTGACGGGCGCGCTCGAGATAGAGCGAGCCAACAAGAAGATCGGCTCGGCCCTGGAGGCGGCGCCGGTGGTGTATATTGAGGACGAGCAGCTGCTGTCGGCCCTCGAAGGCGTCGATTTCGCCGAGGTCTGCATCACCTCAGGCGTCGAGCTCGTCGAAGGCGAGGCGCCCGGGGGCGCCTTCACCCTCCCCGACGTGCCGGGCGTTGCCGTGGTGCCCAGGCGGGCCAGCGGGTTGCGATGCGCCCGCTCATGGCGCTACACGGACGACGTGGGCACCGACCCGGCCTTCCCGGAACTCTCCGCCCGCGATGCGGCGGCGGTGCGCGAGTTCGACGCGAGGGCAGCGGCAGCGCGTTGACCGCCGCTCCCTGATCGTGGCGTAGGCCGCGCCGGCGTAGCTATATCCCGACGCTCCTGTGATGCTCGCTCGTCCCGAAACCCAGCTCTGCGCGGCAGTAGACGAGGACAGCTCACCTCGCGCTCCTTGATGCCGCCGCGCAACAGCTTCAGCGCGCCGAAGAAATCGGCACTTCAGATTCTGCAAGGAGCATCGCTGGACCATATTGAGGCAAGACGGCGCATCGCAAAGACTTACGCGAGGACAATCCGTCTTCACGCAGACAGTCAAGACCCACAGTCCGACCTACACGCGATCAGCTCGTAGTCCTGGAAGGACTGAGGCCCGGCGTGAGGAACGGCTCCCTCAGACCCAGGCGGTGGCTTTCGTGACAACGGCCGGACGAACGTGAAGCGGCGCTTCGACCCAAAGACATCCGGCACAGCGTTGGCGTCCTTCAGCGCGCGGTCATGTGACCCATCGGGACGCCTCCAGCGATCGAGTTCAGGACAACCGGTACGGTGGCCGCTGCAGCCCCATGGGCGAGTAGGTGAAAACCTCGCACCCTGTTTCCGTCACGCCCACGGTGTGCTCGAACTGCGCCGACAGCTCGCGGTCGCGCGTTACCGCCGTCCAGCCGTCGGCGAGCACCTTCACGTGTGGCTTGCCCAGGTTGATCATGGGCTCGATGGTGAACAGCATGCCCGGCTCCAGCACCACCCCGTCGCCGGGCTCGCCGTAGTGCAGGATGTTGGGCCGATCGTGGAATACCCGGCCCAGGCCGTGGCCGCAGAAATCGCGCACCACGCTGCAGCGTTCGCTTTCGGCATAGCGCTGAATCGCCGCGCCGATGTGGCCCGTGGTGTGTCCAGGCTTGACGGCTGCCACGCCACGCATCAGCGCCTCGTAGGTGACCTCGATCAGCCGCTCGGCGCGCCGTGAGACATGGCCGACCTCATACATGCGGCTGGTATCCCCGTGCCAGCCGTCGACGATGAGGGTGACATCGATGTTGAGGATGTCGCCCTCTTTGAGAGGCTTAGCATTGGGAATGCCGTGGCAGACCACGTGGTTCACGGACGTACAGATCGCCTTCGGGAAGCCCCGGTAGTTGAGCGGCGCGGGAATGGCGCCGTGCTCCACCGCGAACGCCATGATCAGGTCGTCCAAATACTCGGTGGTGATGCCCGGCTTCACGTGCGGGACCAGCATGTCGAGGGCCTCGGCGGCCAGCTGCCCCGCCTTGCGCATGCCCTCGAACGCCTCGCGCCCGTGCAGCTTGATCTTGCTGTCGCTTTCGCGCCGCTGCCCGCGCGCCATGTCGAGGTTGGCCATGCGTGACTTTCGTGATCGGTGGGAGGGTGCCTGCCCGAGGAATCTAGTGCAAACGCGCGTCAGTGCAACTCACTACACCCTTGTCGGCAAGGTCCTGGAGCATGGAGACGATGTCGGCCACGATTTGCTCCTTAGGCGCAGTATAGCGCAACGACAGGCTTTCCGCGACCTCCGCAACAGTGCGCCGGCCGTCGCATAGTCGCAGCACTTCCACGGCGATGGCGTCGGGGGAGAAGACGCGCTCAGGCCCCTGGATGATCCAGCGGTCGCGGGTCTTGTCATGCTGCAGCTTAAAGGAGCGGGATAGATGTGGCGTCGACGCCGCCGAAACGACGGTGCGCTGGCGCCGGCTGGTGGTGGCCGGACCGCCGCTCCCGGGGTCCGTCATGGCCCAGCCGGCCGGAACGCGCCGGGCGGGAGGAGGCCGGGCGTGACGTAGGCGTGGTGCAGGGCGTCGAGCTGGGCCCATAGCACGTTGCATTTGAAGTGTACGGCCGCCACCGCCGCCGCCTGCTCCTCGGGCGTACGCGCGTGCTGCTTCACGTAGGCGAGTGCGAAGTCGGCGTCACGGTTGGCCTGGTCGAGCCGGCGGCGGAAGTACTGCATGGCCCGCTCGCCGACGAACGCGTAGCTCTCAAGCATGCCGGAGATGCGTTCGCGATGGATGGACGGCGCGAACAGTTCAGTGAGCGACGAGGCGACCGCCTCCAGCAGCGTGCGCTCGCGCACGAAGTTCACGTAGGCCTCCACGGCGAAGCGCGTGGCCGGCAGCGCCCCCTCCATCGATACCACGTAGGCGCGGTCGAGCCCCAGCGCATCGGTGAGCACCAGCCAGCGCTCGATGCCGCCTTCCTCGCCGCCGCTGCCGTCATGGTCGAGGATGCGGTGCAGCCACTCGCGCCGCAGCTCACGATCGAGCGCGCGGCTCATCAGGGCGGCGTCTTTGCGCGGCACACCAGCCTGGTAGCAGTAGCGGTTGAGCGCCCAGGCCTGCACCTGCCCCTTGTTGAGCTTGCCGCCGTGGAGCAGGCGGTGGAACGGATGCTTGTCGTGGTAGCGCTCGGCCCCGACCTGGCGGATGGCAGCCTCCAGCTCTTCAGGCGTCAGCACGCTCTTCATAGGCGGAACTCCATACCGTCGAAGGCCACCTCCCAGCCCGCCTCCTCCACCTCGCGGCGCTGGCGGCTGCCATCCCGGAGCACCGGGTTGGAGTTGTTCATGTGCACAAAGACACGGCGCTTGACCCCGAGGCCGGCGAAGGCTGCAAGGGAGCCCTCGCGGCCCGACATGCTGATGTGGCCCATGCGCCGGCCGGTCTTGGTTGAAAGCCCCTGGGCGATCATCTCCTCGTCACTGTAGAGCGTGCCATCGAACAACACCAGGGATGCGCCGCGCAGCCGGTCGGTCAGCTCCCTATCGACGGCCGCGCAGCCCGGGATGTAGAACAAGGCGGCGCCCGTGGCGGGCTCGGCGACCTTGACCCCTATGGTATCGCCCTCCCTTGTGCCGAAGCCGGGGCCTGCGGCGGGATCTTCCAGATAGAGCGCCACCTTGCCCGGCACGGGAAACGCCTCCAGCGTCAGCCCCAGGTCCATGCCGCCGGCGGCAAGCGCAATTGGCCGGCCCGGGACGAGCGCCACGCTGCGCACCAGCCCGCGGTCGAGCACGTTGAAGATGCTGTTGGCAGCGAGCGTATCCAGAACGCGCGCGGTGGCGTAAATCGTGAAGGCGAAGCCCTCGCGCAGGCTGAGCAGGCCGGCAATGTGATCGACATCGCCGTTGGTGAGCACCACTGCCTTGATGGGGCTCGTGCGGACGCTGGTGTGCCCCCCGGGGAGCGGCGCCAGTTCTGGTGCACCAGCCACTTGCTGCCGCAGGTCGGGCGAGGCGTTAAGGAGCGCCCACGCCGCGCCATCGCGGGCCACCGCCAGCGAGGACTGGCTGCGCGGCGCCAGGCCTGGCTTGCCCAGCCTGACATCGAGGCAGTTTGCACAATTGCAGTTGATTTGCGGGAACCCGCCGCCGGCGGCCGAGCCCAACACCTTGATCAGCATGGGCGCTACCCTCAGCAAAGATCGGCGCCGGGCGTATACAACCGGACTACGCCGCGGCGGTCCACCCACACGCCAGGAGGCGCCGGACCGCCGCGAAGCAATGCGCTTGTCTAGGGCGAGGGGCGCTCTAGCCCCAGCCGCTCAGCCTAGTTCAGCTCGGCCGACAGATAGCTCGTGACCTCGAGCCCGACGTCCTGCTCGGCTACTTCCGGCTTGTGCCATTCTTGCATGTATGCGCTCCTCCAGAAGCTTCGCTAGATTCATGAATTCTGCAGCCGACCGTGCACTGCGTCAAGCTGAGGCCAGGCAGGTAGGGGGTATGTAACCACAAGGTGTGCAG
>JAFMSC010000012.1 GCA_017353825.1 Hyphomicrobiaceae bacterium
AGCCACCGCGGCAAACGCCGCCCCGGCCAGGAACGTCGCCCGCGGGCCGAGGGCGTCCCACAGCGCACCGGCCAGGAGGCTGGCGGCGAACAGGGCCAGGCCTGACACCAGGTTGAACACGCCGAACGCGGTACCGCGCAGCTCAGGGGGCACCGTGTCGGCAACCAGCGCAGCCAGCAAGCCCTGCGTGAAACCCATGTGCAACCCCCACAGGGCGACGCCGGCCAACACGCCCCAGATGCCCGATCCCGCGGCCAGGACCAGGTCGGCGACGATCAGCATGGCAAGGCCGGCGATCAACACGCGACCGCGGTCGCCCTTGTCGGACAGCGTGCCGGCCGGGTAGGCCGCGGCGGCATACACCACGTTCATGATCACCAGCACGCCCGGAACCAGCATGACCGCCAGGCCAGCGGACTGGGCCCGCAGCAGCAGGAAGGCCTCGCTGAAGCGGGCCAGTGTGAACACCGCGGCCACCGCCACCACCCACCAGTAGGCGGTGCCGAGGCGGCCCAGTTCTACCAGGCCGAGCGGCCAGTCCGCCCGGCGCAGCCCGGCAGGACGGTCGGCCTCGGAGACACCGAACACGATGAGGGCCACAGACAGAAACGCCGGCAGCACGGCAAACCAGAACACGGCCTGGAAGTTGTTGGCGCTGAGCCACATCAGCGCGATCGCCAACAGGGGGCCCAGGAATGCTCCCACTGTATCGAGCGATTGGCGCAGGCCGAAGCTCGCCCCGCGCAGCCGCTCAGGCGCCAGGTCGGCGATCAAAGCGTCGCGCGGGGCGCCTCGGATGCCCTTGCCGACGCGGTCGATGAAGCGGGCGGCAATGAACGAGCCCACCGAGGCGGCGAGCGGGAATACAGGCTTAGTGAAGGCCGCTAGCCCGTAGCCGAAGGCGGCGAGTGCCTTGCGCCGGCCGAGCCAGTCGCTGAAAGCTCCCGAGAACACCTTGACCATGGATGCTGTGGCCTCGGCGATGCCCTCGATGATGCCGACAGACAGTGCGGAAATGCCGAGCGCGCTGACGAGGTAAACCGGCAGCAGCGCGTGGACCATCTCGGAGGACACGTCCATAAGCAGCGACACGAAGCCTAAGGTCCACACCCCCGTGGGGATGGCGCGCAGCGTGGAAAACGTGGGCGAGGGCGGATCGGGATTGACCATTGCATGGACTTAGAGGCAGCGGAGCCTTAGAGGCAGCGGGGACCTAGAGGCGGCGAGCAGGAGGTGGGCTCCAGTCGACGCTCTAAGCACGCCAGCGCCGCCGCCGTCCACCTATGTGGGCACACGGTGAACGCGAATGTCAGTGATTTGGCCACAATGCGCGCGCAACCTGCGAGCGTGCCCGCGTCGAGGATACTTTGGAGATTTAGGGAGATTGGCCGTGAACAGCCGGGTCCGTTTCGCCGCCCTTGCTATGATCGTTTCCTGCGCGTCAGCTGCAGCCGGGCCGTCCGCGCGCGCAAACCTGCCCTGGATGAGCGAGGACGCCATGCGCGGTGCATTCGTCGGCAGGACCCTCGACGGCTACTATGTCGATGGCCAGGGCTGGACGGAGACCTACGACAAGAACGGCCGCCTGGACTATCGCGACGGGGGGCGCAGCAGCCTTGGCTACTGGTTCTTCCGCGACCACGTGTTCTGCACCTACTACGACCCGGGACAGGACATCAACGGCGGCTGCTTCACCGCGATCCAGACCAGCGCCAACTGCTACGAGTTCTATCTGGCGGGCTTGAACGAGGGTGAGGGTGAGGACGAGGTCGAGCCTGGCCCGCTCGGCCGCTGGGTGGCACGTGCGGCGCGCCGCGACGAGCCCTCAACCTGCCAGGCGCGGCCCACGGTCTAGTCCGCTTGCATATGTGGCTCGCCGTGCGCGCCTCGACGCTGGTGCTGTTGGGTTGGGGTCTTGATCCGGCGGGGTTGGCTGGTTTGCCGTTGGCATGGGCTGAGCCTTCCTGGATGAGCGAGGACGCCCTGCGCGCCGAGGTCATCGGCAAGACCCGCGATGGCTACTTCCGTTCCAACGGCAAAGCGTGGACGTCGACCCATCGGCCGAACGGCCGCAGCGAGTTCACGTACGGCGGCACGACGTGGTCGGGCCATTGGACGGTGCGGGGGCGCGTCTTCTGTTCGTTTGCCGAAGATGAGACACCAGCTGAACTCGCGCGCGGCGGTTGCTGGTCCGCCGTCAAGCTCAGCGCCAACTGCTATGAGTATTACTTCGTCGATCCAGGCCGGGGCGCCGGTGCCGCGGACGGCTGGACCGATGCGCGGTGGTATGCGCGCGGCTGGCGCCGCGAGGAGGCGTCAACATGCCCAGAGCCGCCCAGCGTATAGGCCGCCGGTGGCGCGGGGGGCGCTGCGGTGAGCCCTCGATCTGCGGAGCCCTGTTCGATCGTCGAGGACCTGATGGGGCCAAATCTTGAGATGGCCAATCTCAAGATGGCCAACTTTGAGATGGGTCGAGCGCTGTTGCGAGCCTTAGCGGCGACGGTGTTGTTTGGCCTTCTCGCGTGCTTCCTCCTCGCAAGCATCCGCGCAACCTCAGTATATGAGCGAAGAGGACATGCGTGCCGAGTTCGTCGGCAAGCCGCTGCGTGGCTCCTACTTTTAACTAATCGGCTGGACGGCCACCTTTCGTGAGGGAGCAATACGAGTATCGCGAGGAGACGTTGCCACCGGTGTCCGGCACCTGGCAGATTCGCGGGCGCGTTCATTGTCACTCTTGTCGGATCGCCGTTTTTCGAGGGAGGTTGCGGCGCAGTCAGAACGATCAGCGCGAATGGCCACGCGTTTCACCAGGTCGATACCAGTCCGCATAGCATTTTCGGCGCAAGCGATTGCGACCACACGCATCGCGGCATTCGCGCGGCTGGCGCCAGGGGGTTGTGGCGACCTGCGACGAGCACCCCACGGTCTGACCAGGCGGCTCCGCGCGCAACTGGGCAGGAGACCGAGCCACGAATTCCCTTGCGTTGGGGCGGCCATCCGTCGCTTATTTCGGGCAAACCCAAAAGTGGACTGCGAACGACCTGGAGGACGCGAAGGCCATGTACACATCCCTGGAGCACTACATCAACGGCAACTGGGTGAAGCCCTCGGGCGACAAGTCCCAGGACGTGATGAACCCGGCCACCAGCAAGCCCATCGGGCAGCTCGGGCACGTCTCCCGCGGCGACCTCGACAACACCCTCGCCGCGGCCGACAACGGCTTCAAGCAGTGGCGCAAGGTGTCGGCCTTCGAGCGCGGCAAGATCCTGCGCAAAGCGGCCGACCTCGTGCGTGCCCGCACCGATGAGATCGCAAAGGTGCTCACCCAGGAGCAGGGTAAGGTCCTGATGGAAGCAAAGCTGGAGGTTGCCAGCGCCGCCGACATCATCGACTGGTACGCTGGCGAAGGGCAGCGCGCCTACGGCCGCGTCATCCCGGCGCGCGCCGACGGGGTGCGCAACCTCGTGATCATGGAGCCGATTGGGCCGGTGGCGGGCTTCTCGCCCTGGAACTTCCCCGTCACGCAGGCGGTCCGGAAGGTCGCGGCCTCGCTGGCGGCGGGCTGCTCCATCATCATCAAGTGTCCGGAGGAGACGCCGGGCTCGCCCATCGGCCTTGTCAGGTGCTTCCACGATGCCGGCCTGCCCGCGGGCGTGCTGAACTTGGTTTACGGCGTGCCTGCCGAGATCTCGGAATACCTCATCCCGCATCCGGTGATCCGCAAGGTCTCGTTCACCGGCTCGGTGCCGGTGGGCAAGCACCTCAACGCGCTTGCCGCCAGCCACATGAAGCGCGCGACTATGGAGCTGGGCGGTCACTCGCCGGTGCTGGTGTTTGACGATGCCGATGTGGCCGGGGCGGCCAAGATGATGGGCGCCTTCAAGTACCGTAACGCCGGCCAGGTGTGCATCTCCCCCACCCGCTTCTTTGTGCACGAGAAGGTCTATGACGATTTCGTCGGCCGGTTTGTCGATATCGCCAAGAGGACCAAGGTGGGCGACGGCTTGGAGCCCGACACGCGTATGGGGCCGCTCGCCAACCCGCGGCGCATCAATGCCATTGAGGCGTTCGTGGCTGACGCTGAAGAGAAGGGCGCCAAGGTCGAGGCGGGCGGCAAGCGCATCGGCAACCAGGGCAACTTCTTCGAGCCCACCGTGCTCACCGATGTGCCCGACACCGCCCGCATCATGAACGAGGAGCCGTTCGGCCCGGTGGCGGTGATGCTGCGCTTTAAGGAGACCGACGAGATGTTGGAGCGGGCCAACAAGCTGCCCTACGGCCTTGCCAGCTATGCCTTCACCAAGGACGCCAAGACGGCAGGCAAGGTGGCCGATGCGCTGGAGTCCGGCATGGTGACCATCAACCACATGGGCCTTGCCTTGCCTGAGACGCCGTTCGGCGGCGTCAAGGACTCAGGTTTCGGTCACGAGGGCGGCACGGAAGGCTTACAGGTCTACATGCAAGCCAAGTTCGTCAGCCATCTCGGTTGAGGCACGCCAAAGAACGCCTGGGGTCGGCCGCGGTGTCGGCCCCTTACTCCTCGGCCAGCGGCAGCCATCGCTGGGAAGAAGGGAGGCGCCGGGTGTGACGCTGGCTTAAGATCAGCTCACGTCGGGTCGCCATCGTTCTACATTCTAGAGCCGTCGGCGGCGACGCCCCGTCGGAGCCTCCGGCCGTGGGCGAAACGGCGCCTCCTGGAGATCGCGAAGCACCACGAAAACGCGTGCAGAATGCAGCCGAGCCGCCGCGTCATCAGACAATATTCATTATGTTGACGGATATTATGGTTCAGACAGGAGATGGATGCAAAGAACCGACAAATCTGGAAACGCACGGATTGATTGGGTCTGAGAGACTGTCGCTTATCGGTGGCGCAAACCGCCAGCAGCTGCCCGCGGGCGCACCTTGGATGCGGGTGTCGCGATGGGCCGACCGAAGCCGGCGCTGTGGCAAACCCGGGGAGCGGCTGATCGCGTCGGCCGGCCGCCGCACTCAGATCGACTTCGACTGCATGCTTTGCGCCGCCTCCATCATAAGGCGGGTCAGCTCCTGCGCCTGCAGCGTGTAGGCCTGCATCTGCTGCTGGGCGTGGCGGCTCTGGATCCCTATGATGTCCGTCAGGTCCTTGGCATTGGCCAGCTCGCTCGCCAAGTTGAAGCACGCCTCGCCGTTCTGCTTGGCGAAGCTCACCGCGCGGTCCTGCACCACCTTGAAGCCGGCGGTCATGGCGTTCGCCGGCGCGGCGCTGGCCCAGGTGCCCATGGCCTGCGCGACGGCGTCCATGAACTGGCCGTAGGCGGCGCGCGCGTGCTCGACGTTACGCTCGGTGAGCTCGCGCAGCTGCTGGGGGAACTCGAAGGGCGGCTGGGCCATGGCATCCTCCGCTAAGCTTTCGGTGGGGTGCAAACCACCATAGCGGCAGATACGCCAATTGCCACCTCCCGTTTGAGGATTGCTTGCGATTGTCCCAAGGCGGCGTGCAAAGGGCTACCCCTGTTAGCCGCGCTCCAGCTTTCATCCCAGCCGTCGGAGGGGAGGTTCTGCCCCCTTTACGTCGAATACTGCGCGAACTGCAGCGTGCCGGCGCGTGCGCGATAGTCCGTGCGCACGTTGACGACGGCCACCTTGCCGCGATCGACTTGGGTCTGTGCCCGCTCCAGGGCGGGGCGGATGTCTTCGGCCTTGTCCACATATTCACCATGGCAGCCGAGCGCCTCGGCCATCTTCTCATAACGCGTATAACCCAGGTCTCGGCCGGGCTTGTCGCGGTTAGGGTCGGCGGTCCAGCCGCCGTTGAGGCTGATCACCACCAGTACGGGCAGACAGTGCCGCACGGCGGTGTCCAGCTCCATGGCGTTGAGCCCGAACGAGCCGTCGCCGTGCACGCAGACCACCTGCGCCTCGGGCTTGGCGAGCTTGGCACCTAGCGCGAACGGCAGACCCACGCCCATGGTGCCGAACGGCCCCGAGTTCAGGCGGTGGCCGGGGGCGAAGGTGGGCATCGACTGGCGCCCGTAGTTCAGGATTTCCTGCCCGTCCACCACCAGGATGGAGTCCCGGCGCATGAAATTGCTGATCTCCTCGCACAGCCGCAGCGGATGGATGTCGCCGTCCTCCACGGGCTTGTTGGCGCCTGGCGACTTGAGCTTCGCGGCCACTCCCTCGGCTAGTTGCTTGCGCCAGTCCTGGTAGCGGTCTGGCTCCACCTTGCCCTTCATGCCGGCCAGGATCTGGCCAAGCACCATCCTGCAGTCGCCGACGATGCCGATGTCCACCTTGCGCGGGGCGGTGGCGATCTCGGCCGGGTCGATGTCGACACGCGCGATCTTCGCGCTGGCACTGAAGCGCGGCGGAGCGGCATGGCTGATGATGTAGTTCATGCGCGTGCCCAGCACGATGATCAGATCCGCCTCGCGGAACGCGGTGGAGCGCATCGACGGGAAGGACAAGGGATGGTCGTCGGGCACCACCCCGCGCCCCTGGGGCGTCGTGTAGAATGGGATGCCAGCGCTCTCGACCAGCCCCTGCATCTCCTCCCATGCCCGCGACCAGATCACGCCGCTGCCCGAGACGATCACGGGCTTGCGGGCAGCCGCCATCGCACGCACGAGGGCGTCCACCTGCCTTGGATCGCCCAGCGGGCGTGCGTTGAGAAGCGGCCGGCCGCTCATCGACCAGTCCACCTCATCGGCGGGGATCTTGGCGTAGAGGATATCGCCGGGAAAATCGAGGTAGACGGGGCCCGGCTTGCCGCTCATGGCGAGTTGGAAAGCGTTGTTCACCTGCTCGGGGATGCGCTTCAGGTTATAGACCCGGTCGGCCCACTTCACGCAGCCTTT
Source organism: Hyphomicrobiaceae bacterium (assembly GCA_017353825.1). Classification (GTDB taxonomy): domain Bacteria; phylum Pseudomonadota; class Alphaproteobacteria; order Rhizobiales; family Hyphomicrobiaceae; genus AWTP1-13. The sequence goes on from JAFMSC010000012.1 coordinate 6,840, forward strand.
CATGATGGCGACCTGGTCGATCTCCTGGAACACCTGACGGCCGAACTGGTGGATCGGGCTCGATCCGCCGATGGCCACCACCGGGGCGCAGTCGATGAGCGCATTGGCGATGCCGGTGGTCAGGTTGATGACACCGGGCCCACTGGCGGCCATGCACACGCTGGGCTTCTGCGTGAGCCGGCTGTAGGCGTTGCCCATCATGGCCGCGGCCTGCTCGTGGCGCACGTCAATGGGCCGGATGCCCTCCTTGATGCAGGACGACTCCGCAAGCAGCATCGGCCCGCCCATCAGGAACAGAAGGTTCTCGGTGCCCTCCTTCTTCAGCGCCTTCGCGAGGATCTCCGAGCCCGTCAGCTCCGCCATGGTGTTCCTCCGGAATAGTGTTGGGTCAACCTTGACGAAAGCCCGGGGCAGATCCAACAGTCCCTTGATTTTGATGAAGTTATTGGGTCTTCGCTGCGCTTGAGCCTACCTAGCCTGGCGACTGCTGCGCACCACGTTCTGCCGCTCGAGTCCCTCAAGCTCGCCCTCGCTCAGGCCGAGCCAGCTCCCCAGCACGTCGGTCGTGTGCTGTCCCAGCAGTGGTGCCGCCGTCACCGCCGGCGGCGCGCCGTTGTGGCGCACAGGCCAAGCCGGCATGCAGTAATCCTTGACCGTGGGGTCGTCCATGACCTGCAGGATGCCGCGCTCGCGGAACGTGGGCTCCTCTGCCAATTCCTTAGTGTCGAGCACGGCGCCCGCGGGAATGCCGGCGGCGCCCAGGCGGCGCATGGCCTCGTGCTTGTCGTGCTCGCGCGTCCAGGCGGACACCAACGCATTCACCTCCTCCTCACGCGCGTGGCGTGCTTCGGGCGTGGCAAAGCGCGGATCGCCGATCAGCTCCTCGTGGCCCAGCACGGCCAGCAGCCGCTTCCAGTGCTCGGGGTTGGTGCGGCTCGTGTAAACGTATACGTAGTCGTTGGGACCGCCGCCCTTGCAGGGATAGATGCCGCACGGCGGGTTGGCGCCCGACACCGACTCGGCGCCCGCGCGCTGCACCGGACCGCCGCGCAGCGCCTGCGCCGCGAAGGCGAGGCGGATGTAATGCAGCATGGCGTCCTGCATGGCCACCTCGACGCGCTGGCCCTTGCCCGTGCCCGTTCTCTCAAACAGTGCGCCGAGGATGGAGATGGCGAGCAGCATGCCGGTGCCGGTGTCGCCGAGGGTGGGGCCGGGCTTGATGGGCCGGCCGTCGGGCTCGCCGCTGATGGACATGACGCCGCCCGTAGCCTGGGCAATCATATCAAAGGCCAGGTTGTCCTCGTAGGGGCTGCCGGCGCCGAAGCCCTTGACTTGGGCGTAGACGATGCCGGGATTGAGCTTGGAGATTGCCTCATAGCCAAAGCCCAACCGCTCGATGGCGCCCGGCGCGAAGTTCTCCACGAACACATCGGCCTTGGCCGCCAGATCAAGCACGAGTTGCTTGCCGGCGGGGCTTTTCAGGTCGACGGCCAGCGACTTCTTGTTGGCGTTGAAGATAAGGAAATAGAACGAAGCACCTGGCCCGGCCAGGATCGCTCGACCGGGGTCGCCGCCCTTGGGGTTCTCCACCTTGACGACCTCTGCGCCCAGCCATGCCAGCGCCTCGGTGCAAGACGGCCCGGCCTCGAACTGCGACAGGTCCAGCACTCGCACCCCCGCAAGGCACGCAAGCGGCTTGCCCATGGAAGGCATGGCGTTTGGGCTCCCGGTCTTCCGTCTTTGTTGGCCCGATTTAACAGCGATCATGGCGGCAAGCGCAACGGCGCACTGCGCAGACCAGCCCTCATAACGAGGAGCAGCACGCCGAGCCCTTCATCGCCGATCATCCCCGGGGCCGAGACGCAGTCGAGGCCATCCGAGACCTCTTGAGACGGGCCGGAACCTTGCGAGCTCTCGCTGCTCGCGTTCTGTTCGCATCGCGCCGTCCGCATAAGGGGTGGCAGCCGTCACACCGTCGCCACCGGCGTCACCGGCGAGCCGACGGCACCGGGCAGGCGCAGCGGCGGTGCGGTGAGCAGGAAGCGGCTGCGATTGTTGGCGCGCAGCCAGTCGGCGAGCTCGGAGAGGCGCCACAGCTCGCCCAGGTTCACGCCGGTGCGAAACAGGCAGTGCTGGTGCAGCGGCAGGGCAGCGCACTGCCCGGGCCGGAGGGGCAGGTTGAGGATCTCCACGGCGTAGTTGTCAGAAATCAGGGCCACCAGCTTGGTCTCAGTGATCCACTGCTGCAGGCGCACATCGCCGCCGTCGAGGCCGGTGCAGCTTGTGCGCAAGGTCTCAGCGTCAGGCGTCCTGCCGCCCTCCAGGATCACCTCGTCGAAGCCGGTGCGGATGAGTACGAAATCGCCCGCCTCAACGGTGATGCCGTCGGCGGCCATGACGCGCATGAGGTCATCGTACCCCACCGCGTGCCGCCTGCGGCCGTAGTGGGCATAGAGGTCGATCATCACCGCGCGGCCCTGTAGCGCCTTTGCCGCCATGTTCTCAACGCCCAGCGCCCTTGCCGCGGAGGTGCTCCTCGCTTCCATGAGGGTGCCCGGCAGCGCGCCGGCCTCCTTGGCGTCGATCGGGCCGGAGAAATAGCCCGCGCCTGGGTATCCGTTGTAGAACACCGGCTCGGGCACGCCGTCGCCGTCGGCGTCGAACAGGGATCCGACGTGGGCGAGGCCGTCCCACTGTGTCGAGTACTGCAGGTGCAGGATGGCAAGGTCGTCGTTGATCACGTCGACCATGCCTGGTGTCTCGTGCTCGACGCGGAACAGCCAGTTGGGCTTGTCCCCGCGCACCGTGGGGCGAACCAGCGGCGGGTGCCGCCGCGGGTTCAGCGCGTTGCCGCCGGGATAGTCGAGTGGCAGCGAGAGGCAAAACGTGCGCCCCTCCTTCACCTCGGCAATGCCCTCTTTGACCTTCTCCGCCGTTACCTCGTTCATGCGCCCGAGCTGGTCGCCGGGCCCGTAGTCGCCCCACGTCGAGCCCTCCGGCCTTTGCGTCCAGCGCTTCGCCTCCGACATGCCGCTCCTCCCGCGTAAGGTGTCAGACCCTCTGGGCCCTCTCGGTCCGACACCTTACTGCGCGGGTAGCGTCCGCGCACTTCCCTCCTGACGGCCAAGCCGCGATGCCAGACCCGGAGGGCAGACGCCTACCCTCATCCATCACATGGTTGGCGATCGGGCCGGCGTTCTCGAACACCAGGGTCATCTTGAAGTCGTCGTAGGCGGCGAGCGGACCGCGTCAGGCCGATCAGAACGAGACTCGGACCGTCGCCGTAAAGCGACAGCACCTCGCCAGTTGGAACGGCGAAGGCCGCGTGGCCCTTGCCCCGCCCCGTCGAGCTCCCCTTCGCTGCGCTGGGCGTCGAGGCGGACACGCGCCGGTCGGGGCCGCCGCTGGCGTTCTTGACGGTCATGAAGATGCGGACAGGTGGCATCTCTCGTCGATGCCGGGGTCCAAGGGTGGACGATCTCGAGCCCCTTCTTGTCGTGGCTGTGGGCTGCTGCCGGCATCGCCAGGAAGGCCGCGGCCAGCAGCATGAACAAGCATCTAAGCATCGTGGGGATCCTTGTGGGCTGGCGGCCGCTCAGGCCCGCTGCTGAGGGCCGGGGTCAGCGCTTGAACCAGCCTAGAAGTTGATGGCCGCACCGATCAGCACTCGCCGGTCGGGCTCAGCCGGCACTCCGTCGAGCTCGTTAACGACCGGCACGCCCACGGACAGGAAGGCCGACCACTTGGCGTAAAAGACGCAGCCCCGACGACAGCAGCACAACGTTGCCGCCCGAGTTGGGGTCCGCGATGCCCGCGATCACCTCGCGCGCATGCCACTCGCCGTTGAGCTCCAACACAAGGTCAAGCGCCGCGCCGTTGAAGGCGGCGTGCGGCCTCTCCGCTTGATCGTTGTCGAGCGCATTCTCGTGTGCATGTTCGTGCGCATGGCCTTGGGCCGCCGTGGTACATGGGCTCGGGCAGCGCGCGGAAAGCGCATGGGGTCCCACAGCCCACCCAGGCCTCCGATCAGGCGGTACGAGACAGCCGCATTGTACTCGAAGTGGTCACCGAGGTTGGTGTGCTGCGCCCCCTCGCTAGGTCTTGCTGTTTCAGGCCCGGATCCGACCTGGGCCCGCACAGGGGCCTGAAACCGCCCATCAGAGCCACCCAAGCGGCTTGATGGCCGTTATGACCGATGCTCTCGGCCATGGAATCTGCGCCGCGTGGACCTGCTGGTGGTTTCCCGTCCGACCTCATGGCCATGTGGCCCCTCAGTTGGCCCGTCAGCTGGCCCGTCAGTTGGCCCGTCAGTTGGCCTGTCAGCGTTGGTCAGCCCCCGACCACGAACCCTCGATCCTGGCGCGCGCGCAGCCCCGGGCGGACCGCGGCTTATAGGCCGAACCTTGTGCCTCGCCCGCTGTTGCAATGTTGTTTGGAAATCCGATGTCAGACCCCTTTCCTCTCACGGCACCCCTTTCTTCGGGCGAAGTCGGGAAGGAGCTGATCCAGGCGTGAGCCCGCTGCTGACACGGGGGTGTGCGCAAGCCGCCATGTTGCTGACACTTTCCGACGCGAGGACAAGCGCGTCCTTGCCAGCGGGTGCCTTGATGCCGTCTGGCGACGCCCGGGGATGCGTGCAAGGACATCACACTGACCGCTCGGTTTTGCTGAAGGGCTCCGGTCGCCGCTTGTCTAGGCTACCGCCCCTCCCATGTTAGTGCCACAAACTCCTCTCATCGCCACCAGTCCTCCGTCACAGCCCCGTCATGAAATTCCGCTTCGTCATCACCGGCATCCTGGCTGCCGCATTCGTTGGAGCCCTCTACTGGTTCAATTTCTTGTTCAAGCCGAACCTGATCAAGACCATCATCTCCTCGCAGGTGCCGCCGCCGTCTACCGTCACGTCGGAGGCCGCCAAGACCGAGCAATGGATCGAGCAACTCGCCTCGATCGGCACACTCATCTCCTCGCACGGCGTCGACGTGACCTCCCAGGTCGCCGGCATCGTAACGGAGGTGTATGCCGCCAGCGGCAGCGACATTGAGCAGGGCGGACCCCTTGTCCAGCTCGACGTGGCGGTGGAAGCGGCCGACCTCGCCAGCGCCAAGGCGACACTGGCGGAGGCCGACGTGGCCTTCAAGCGCCAGATCGACCTCATCGAAAAGCGCGTCACCTCGGAAGCCAACGTTGACACCGCGCGTGCCAAGCGCGACACCGCCCAGGCCGCCGTCGCCAAGATCGAGGCCGTGATCGCGCAGAAGACCATCAAGGCGCCGGTCACCGGCCGGCTCGGCATCCGCAAGGTGGAGCGCGGCCAGTACGTCTCGCCGGGCATGACCCTCGTCACCCTGCAGGCGCTCGACCCGATCCGGGCGGACTTCCCCATGCCGGAGCAGGCGATCGGCAAATTGCGTGTGGGCCAGCAGATCGAGATCGCCGTCGATGCCTATCCCAGCAAAGTCTTCAAGGGCACCATCGAGTCCCTCGACGCGCGCGTGGCCCAGGATACCCGCACCCTGCTTGTGCGCGGCAGCCTCCCCAATCCGCAGCGCCAGCTGTTGCCTGGCATGTTCGCGAACATCACGGTGCTGGTGGGCGACGCCCGCCCGGTGGTGACGGTGCCGCGCACGGCGGTCACGTACAGCCTCTACGGCGACAGCCTCTACGTCGTGAAGGCGCTCGATCAGCCGGCCGATGCCATCGCCGGCCAGGCCGCCGCCGCACCCAAGGACGGCGCCCGCAAGCTCGTGGCCGAGCGGCGCTTCGTGAAGACCGGCCAGGCCCGTGACGACCGCGTGGCGATCACGTCGGGCGTCGCGCCTGGCGACGAGGTTGTGACGACCGGCCAGCTCAAGCTCAATCCGGGCGCCGCCATCCGCGTGGACAATGCCCAGCCGCTGGTGCGGCCGGAAGAACGGCCGAAGCAGTAGCCGCTCGCTAGCTGGATTCGGGGGTCACATGCGGTTTACCGACATCTTCATCCGCCGGCCGGTGCTCGCCAGCGTATTGAGCCTGCTCATCTTGCTGGTAGGGCTCGCTTCCGGGTTCAGCTTGCAGGTCCGGCAGTTTCCGAAGCTTACCAATACCAAGATCACCATCACTACAGCCTACCCCGGCGCCAATGCCGACGTGATCCGGGGCTTCATTACCACGCCCATGCTGCAGGCTGTGGCGAGCGCCGAGGGCATTGACACGCTCACCTCCAAGTCGGTCCAGAACGTCTCCACCATCGAGCTCAACCTGCGCCTCGATGCCAACGCCGACCGGGCGGTCTCGGACGTGCTCTCCAAGATCCAGCAGGTCAAGGCCCTTCTGCCCCGCGAATCGCAGGACCCGATCGTCGTCCGGCAGACCGGCGACCCGATCGCGCTGATGTACATGTCGTTCAACAGCACGGTGATGATGGGTTCGCAGATCACCGACTACCTGATCCGCGTGGTGCAGCCACGCCTGCAGACCATCGACGGCGTTGCCAACGCCCAGGTGTTCGGGGCCCAGACCTTCGCCATGCGCGTTTGGCTCAACCCGGACAAGATGGCCGCGCTCGCCATCACGCCGATCGATGTGCGCAATGCTCTCGCCGCCAACAACTTCGTGACCGCCGCGGGACAGGTGAAAGCCGACTTCGTCCAGACCACCATCAATGCCGAGACCTCGCTCAGCGACCCAGCGGCCTTCGCCAAGCTGGTGGTGGCGCAGCGGGGCGACGCGCTGATCCGGCTTGACGACGTCGCCGCCATCGAGCTGGGGCCCGAGAGCGCCGACGTTTCCACGGCCTTCGATGGCCAGAAGGCGGTGTTCATCGGCTTGTTCGCCAATCCCACGGCCAACCCGCTCACCGTCATCGCCAAGGTGCGCGAGGCGTTCCCCGACATCCAGAGCCAGCTGCCGCCCGGCCTCGAGGGGGCCATCGCCTACGACGCCACCAAGTTCATCGAGGCCTCCATCAAGGAGGTCGTGACCACCTTGTTCGAAGCCGTACTGATCGTGGTGGGCGTGATCTTCCTGTTCCTCGGCAATCTGCGCTCGACGCTGATCCCGATCGTCACCATCCCGCTGTCGCTCGTCGGCGTCATGTTCGCCATGCTGGCGGTGGGCTTCTCCATCAACCTGCTCACGCTGCTGGCGCTGGTGCTGGCCATCGGCCTCGTTGTCGATGACGCCATCGTGGTGGTGGAGAACATCCACCGCCACATCGAGGAGGGCATGGCCCCGATCGACGCCGCGCTGGCCGGCGCACGCGAGATCGCGGTGCCCGTCATCTCCATGACCATCACGCTGGCAGCGGTCTACGCGCCTATCGGCTTCGTCTCCGGCCTCACCGGCGTGCTGTTCCGCGAGTTCGCCTTCACGCTGGCCGGCGCCGTGATCGTCTCGGGGATCATCGCGCTCACGCTGTCGCCGATGATGTCGTCGCGGCTGCTCAGGCCGCAGCATCACACCAGCCGTTTCGGGCGTGCGCTCGATGCCATCTTCGCCAGTCTGCGCCGGCGCTACGACCGGCGCCTCAACCGTACGCTGGAGCGCCGCCCCGTGACGCTTTTGGTGCTCATCGCCGTCATGCTGGCGACCGGCATCATGTACACCACGACGCAGAAGGAGTTGGCGCCGGAGGAGGACCAGGGCGTGGTATTTGCCCAGGTGGAGGTACCCGCCGCCGCCAACCTCGATTACCTGGAGCAGGCCACCGCCCAGCTCGGACGCGTATTCGATACCGTGCCTGAGAAGGACCACCTCTTCACCATCCACGGCTTCCCCGACATCCACAAGTCCTTCTCGGGCCTGATCCTGAAGCCTTGGGACCAGCGGCACCGCTCGCAGAAGCAGGTGCTGGGAAGCCTGCAGGAGCCCGTCGCCGGCGTCGCCAACGCCCAGGTGTTCGCGTTCGGCCCGCCGTCGCTCCCAGGCTCGATCGGCGGCCCTCCGGTGCAGTTCGTGATCACCACCACCGCCGACTACACGCAGCTAGCGCAGCACGCCGACAAGATGCTCACCGACGCGCGCAAGAGCGGCCTTTTCATCTTCGCCATCAGCGATCTCAAGTTCGACACGCCGCAGATCGAGCTGAAGATTGACCACGACAAGGCCAACCGCCTCGGCATCACCATGCAGGACCTTGGGGGGTCGGTGGCGACTCTTCTCGGCGGCAACTTTGTCAACCAGTTCAACCTCTATGGTCGCAGCTACAAGGTGATTCCGCAGGTGCCGCGCGACTTCCGCCTCACCTCGGATTGGCTGCAGCGCTACCAGGTGCGCACCGGTCCCGGCGGGCTGGTGCCGCTGGCAAGCGTGGTGTCCATCGAGCAGTCGGTGCAGCCCAACGCGCTCACGACCTTCCAGCAGCTCAACTCCGCCACGCTGTCGGGCGTACCGTTCCCGGGTCGCACCGTGGGCGAGGTGCTCGACTTCCTGAAGGCCAAGGCGGCCGAGAACCTCCCCTTCGGCTTCACCTACGACTTCCAGGGCGAGAGCCGGCAATACGTGCAGGAGGGCAGCACGCTGGTGCTGACGTTCGTCTTCGCGCTCGTCATCATCTACCTGGTGCTGGCGGCCCAGTACGAGAGCTTCCGCGACCCGTTCATCATCCTGATCGCGCTGCCCACGGCCATGTTCGGCGCGCTGCTGCCCATGAACATGGCCGGGCTCGCCAGCATCAACATCTACACCCAGGTTGGTCTCGTCTCGCTGATCGGGCTCATCTCCAAGCACGGCATCCTGATGGTGGACTACGCCAACCACCTGCAGGAGAACGAGGGCCTGAGCCGCCGCGAGGCGATTCATAAGGCGGCGGGCATCCGGCTGCGCCCGATCCTGATGACGACCGCCGCCATGGTGGTCGGTATGGTGCCGCTGTTAACCGCGCACGGCGCCGGCGCGGCGAGCCGCTTCGCCATCGGGCTCACCATCGCCGCCGGCATGACCATCGGCACGCTGTTCACGCTGTTCGTAACCCCGGTGGTCTACACCTACGTCGCCCACGAGCACGCCGCGCACCGCGCGCGCGCCGCGGCGGCGCCACAAGGGCAGCCCGCAGAGTAGGACCGCCGGCGCGTCGCGGTGGATCATCCGATGGTGGGCGCGCAGAGGGGATCTGCGTTGCATGTGCGCGATAACGGCCCTCTTGCCGACACCTTTCCGGGCCAGCCTTTTGCAGTTGTTAACCCACACCTGGGAAACTCACGAGGATGGGTTGACAACGGATTGAATAGTAGACGTAGCGGTTGTGCGAGGTTGTGGCATGGGCGTCTTTGCGGGGCATGGCCCCCGGGTTAGGGGCGTGACCATCTCGTTCGGCGAGCGTTTCGCCGCTTCCGACCAGTTCGATGCAATTTTCCGCGAGGGCATGGCGCTCGTGGAGCGCGCGGCCGCCTACCTCGACGGCCCCGGCCGCAAGGAGGCCAAGGCGCTCACCGGCCCGGCCGCCATACTCTACGCCAGCGAGAGCATGCGCCTCACCACCCGGCTCCTGGAGCTGGCGTCGTGGCTGATGATCCGCCGTTCCTACAAGGAGGGCGAGATCACGGCCGAGCAGCTCGCTCGCAAGCGCGAACGCGTACGCCTCACCGAGCCGGGCCGCATCTCCCACGTCAAGGGCTTCGACACGCTGCCTGTGGGGTTGCAGGAGTTGATCCGGGCGAGCTTTGCCCTCAACGACCGCATCGTCCGGCTTGACCTCGCCATGCAGGTTCGCATTGACGAGCCCGATCCCGCCTCTGCGGTGGATGCTCCAACCGTTCCGAGCCCGGTTGAGACGGAGCTCACGCGCCTTGAGCGCGCCTTCAGTGGCCGCCCGCGCCTGCGCGCCGTCCCCACTGCGCCGTAGCTGCTGCCCTCCCGTCCTGGGCCGGCCGTCCGGCGGACCCCTGCCTCCACAGCCTCGCCGCGGTGGCAGCGCCAGTCCGCTCGTGCGGGGGCGGTCCGCCGTTGGGCTTCCTCGCCAGAGCGCCGTCGTCGCATGACGTAGCCGCTTCCGTGACGAACTCTGCATGCGGCAACAGCGGCCGCGTACCCGTCTCGACTGTCCGGCAAGGGCTGCTCTCGTGATCGCCAGGCGGCGTTGCTCAGAAAGCCAGCTAATGAATTGAAATTGATGGAGATGTTGTATTTTTCCCGATGTCAGGCTAACCGTGGCGCGCGGCGGTGCCGCCCGTGTCGGGGCTCATGGCAATGATTATCCAATCCACGTTGCCCTTAAGATCCACTTCGAGGCCTACGCTCAGGCCGGGGCGATTATCGCGCCGCCGGCAACGGATCCGCGATTGCGGCTGCCAGCCTCAGGCTAGCCAACATTCTCCTCGGACTCACACAGGAAGAGACCGGCGACGTCGGCACGCCCAGGGACGGCCGTGCAGCGCGGCCACGCCGCAGCGGAAGACCCTGAGCGACAAGCTCGCGTCGTCGCCCATCCACAACACCAAGTAGGGCCAAGGCGCCGCCGACGAGACGATGGCCATTACGAACCGAATACTCGATGAGGATGCGGCTCCCGCCACGCCCGTGTCGCTCGACGGCGTCTTCGACGCACTCGGCCGCTCGCCGTTCCGGCGCCGGTGCGGGCTTGCCGCGGCGGAGCGGGCCTACCTGGAGCGCAAGGGCCTCGCTGTCGTCCTCCGGCACGCGCGCGACTTCATCGACAGGCGGCTTGCGCCCAGGCAGCCGCCTAACGACGGCAGGCAGACGCCGTTCCGTGGCCACCCGGCGTTTGTGGCGCAGCACGCCACGGCCACCTGCTGCCGTTGCTGCCTCGCCAAGTGGCACCGCATCCCCCGCGGCCACGCCCTCACGGAACCCGAATGCCAGTACGTTGTCGCCGTGATCGAGCGATGGTTGCGCGGACAGGCGCGACAGCTTCATCGCAGGGGCCGCAGTTGAGCCGCTCAAGCTAATTGCGCCGGGCCGCCCTGGCGCGGGCGAGCGTGCGCTCGGCGCGGGCGAGGTGCGGCTTGTCCACCATCTGGCCACGGTGGGCCAAGGCGCCGGTGCCGGGGTTGTCGGCGAACAACCTCACGATCTCCTCTGCGGCGGCCACCTCTTCGGTGCTGGGTGTAAAGGCGGCGTTGATGGTGGCGATTTGGTTGGGATGGATCGCCATCTTGCCAATGAAGCCGTCGCGGGCCGCGGCCTGGGCTTCGAGTGCCAGTCCCTCTGCGTCGCTGAGATTCACGAACACCGTGTCGATGGCCTTCACGCCGGCCGCCGCTGCCGCGATGAGGGTGAGGTCGCGCGCCAGCCGGTAGGGCGAAGTCCAGGTGCGGCCGTCGGCCTCGCGGTTGCCGGCGGCGCCCACCACCGCGGCTAGGTCCTCGCCGCCCCAGGTCAGGGCCACTAGGCGCGAACTGGAATCCGCATAGGTGTGGAGCTGAAACAGGGACGCGGGGGTTTCCGTGGCAATGGCGATGATGCGCGTCGACCCGATGGCTGCGCCGGCCTGTTCCTCGCCATGGCGCAGCGCGAGGGAGAGCTTGTGCACGTCGTCGCCCGAACGCGGCTTGGGCAGCACGATGCCGTCCGGCCGCGCCGCGGTCACCCCGGCCACGTCGTCCTGCCACAGGTCCGTCTCCAGCGCGTTGATGCGCACGTAGAGCCGCGGGCGGCCCTCGCGCGGGGACGCGTCGGCGATGTACTGCGCGGCGAGCGTGCGCGCCGCGGGCTTGCGCGCGGGGCTCACCGAGTCCTCCAGGTCGAGGATCAACGCATCGGCCCCGCTGTTGAAGCCTTTGCCGAGCTTCCTCTCGTCGTCGGCGGGGATGAACAGGAGCGAGCGCATGCCGGTCAGGCCCTCGGCCGCGCGCGCATCATGGCCTGGCGCCGGCACTCGGCCACCAGCTCGCCGCGCTGATTGATGGCTCTGTGCAGGAACTCGACGATGCCGGCATCCGGACGCGAGCGGGTCGCGCGCTTGGAAAGGACCTCGGTGGTCACCCGCAGTGTGTCGCCGTGGAACACCGGCTTAGGGAACCTCACCTCGGTCATGCCGAGGTTGGCGATGGTGGTGCCGAGCGTGGTGTCGTTCACCGAAATGCCGATCATCAGCCCCAGGGTGAACAGGCTGTTGATGAGGGGCCTGCCCCACTCGGTCTCGCGCGAGAACTCGTGGTCGATGTGAAGCGGCTGCGGGTTGTGGGTGAGGCAGGAGAACAGCGTATTGTCCATCTCCGTGACGGTGCGCCGGATCGCGTGCTCGAACACGCGCCCCACCTCGAAGTCCTCAAGATACAAGCCTGTCACGACGCTTGCCTCGCTACCGAGCCTCCCAGTTTGCTCCACCTTCAGATTGGGAGCGGCGCACGCCGCAGTCAATCTCGGTCGATCCCCACCGGGTCCAAGCCGACATCGAGCCCTAATACCGGAACTGTTCAGCCAGGACGCGCTCGTCCAGGCTGTGGCCGGGGTCGAACATCAAGAACAGGTCGATCCCGCTCGCCTGTTCCACCTCCACGCGCGTCACCGAGCGCGTCTCCGTGTGGTCGGCGACCGCGTTCACCGGGCGCTTCTCGGCCTCCAGCACATCGAACTGGATCTTGGCCTCGTTGGGCAGGAGCGCGCCGCGCCAGCGCCGCGGCCGGAACGCGCTGATTGGGGTGAGCGCCAGCAGCGGCGCATTGATGGGCAGGATCGGCCCGAACACCGAGAGATTGTAGGCGGTGGAGCCGGCCGGCGTCGCCACCAGGGCGCCATCGCAGATCAGCTCCTCCAGCCGCACCTTGCCGTCGATCGAGATTTTGACCTTGGCCGCCTGGTGCGTCTCGCGGAACAGGTGCACCTCGTTGATGGCGAGCCCGACGTGCACCTTGCCGGCGCGGTCGACGGCACGCATGGCGAGCGGGTGGATGATGCTGACCTCGGAGCGGGCCAGGCGGTTCCTGAGGTCGTCCTCATGGTAGTCGTTGGTGAGAAAGCCGACCGAGCCGCGGTTCATGCCGTAAACCGGGATGCGGTCATGCAGATGCGCGTGCAGGGTCTGCAGCATCAGCCCGTCGCCGCCCAGCGCGACAATGGCGTCGGCCGACTGGACCGGGACATTGCCGTAATCCTGTACCAGCCGCTCCAACGCCTCGTGCGCCTCCGGCACGTCGCTCGCAACGAAAGCAATCCTCTCGAATTTCCTCGGTAATGTCGCCATATTGGAGGCAGAACCCTCAGGGGAGGGGGTCAGACCCCTCGTGGCCAACACTGCGAGCAGATCGCTCGCCGGGATCCCGTGTTGAGATCCCAGGGGTCTGACCCCCTCCCCGCCCTTCCTCCTATAAGGCTCGCTCAGTTGGACGAAAAGCCCGTTCTCATCTATTCGACGTTCCCAACCTCGGCCGAGGCCGAGCGCATCGGTGGGGCGCTGGTGGATCGTGGCCTTGCGGCCTGCGTCAATATCCTCCCCGTCATCACATCCATTTACATCTGGGAGGGCAAGCGTCAGCACGACGCGGAGGCCGCGATGATCATCAAGACGCGCGCCGGCCTCGCCGATACGGTCATCGCCGAGGCGCGCAAGCTCCACCCCTACGCCAACCCGGCCTTCGTGGTGCTGCCGATCGACGGCGGCTCGGCGGATTTCCTGCGTTGGATCGGCGAGCAGACGGCGAAACCCGCGTGAAGCGGCTCAATGTGAGTCGCCCGTGCAATAGGCAAAGGAGAAAAGATCATTAAATCTGCGTGATCGTGCAAAACCGGTGGACAGCTTCTCAGAAACCACATCCTTGAAGGTGGCTGCCCCATTGACGGCCAATTTGGCAAAGTCTCACATGCAAATTGATTTTGCTGATTATTTACGATAGGTAAATGAGTCGAGGGGGCTGCGTTCGGTGCCGCGTCGCTTGGTATGGGCCTCGGGGGCTTGTGCATGAACGCGGTTCCGTATGGACGCGCCATCTGTGCATAACCCTCGAAGACCCGGTCGCTTCCGCTGCCAAACGGAATGAGCACTGAGCGCCGCTGCCGGCAGCACTGCCGGCGGACGCTCTGAGGGACGGTGCTTTCCGGGGGCCCTCGTGCCCCTGCCCGGCTGGTCGGATTGGCGATTTGCGGCACCGACGTACAGCTCCCCGGAACAGGGGGCCTAGATGCGACATATCCTGGGAGTTCTGGGCGTCATCGCCGCCAGCATCCTGCTCGGCGTGTCGGCGCTGATGAACTACCGGTTCGGTATGAGCCTCGGCAAGACGCCGACGGATCAGCAAATCTACGGCATGGCATCGGCCGCGGCCGATTGCTTCAAGGCGCTGGCGCCGTTCTTCTTCTTCGCCGCCATCCGCAACCGCGTGTGGTCGCAGGCCATCGCCGCCGCCCTCGTCTGGGTGGTGGTGACGGGTTACGCCATGACCTCGGCGTTGGGCCACGCCGCGCTCAACCGTCTCACCACCAGCGGTGAACGCGCTGCCGCTTCCGCCAGCTACAAGGACCTGCGTGCCGACTCCGAGCGCGCCGAGAAGGAGCTGAAGTGGATCCCGGCGCACCGCCCGGCGGAAACGGTCGCGGCCGAACTTAACGTGCTCAAGGCGCAACGGCTGTGGCTGCTCACGAACGAGTGCGCCGACATCACCACCAGGTGGGGCCGCGAGTTCTGCCAGCAGTATTACAAGCTCTCGGCCGAGTACGCCTCCGCACAAGGCGCACAGAAACTTGAGGCGCGCATCGCCCAGAACGGCTCCAAGATCGCCGGCGCCAACGGCGCTACGGTCATGGCCGAGGCCGACCCGCAAGCGAGCGTGCTGGCCAGATTCACGGGGTTGCCGCTTGAGACGGTGCAGGCCTCGCTGACCTTGTTCGTTGCGCTGCTGATCGAGATCGGCTCGGGCTTCGGCATGTACGTGGCGTTTGCCTACTGGCGTCCACACCAGAGCCTGCACGGCGGGTCAAGGCCGCTGTCGGCGGCGCGGATCGCGGCACCGGTCGAGAGCCGCGGGGAGGACGCGATCTGGTCGAGCAGTGCGACGGCGGCCGAGGCCTCAGGCCCGCCGCCGGCCCGCCCGTTCGGTGACAACGACAACAGGACCGGACCGAAGTGGATCATGCCGGAGAACGACGTGGAGCTGTTCTACAAGCAGGCCGTCGAGCTTGCTGTGGACGGCTCCATCGTCTCCCAGGATCTCTACGACGGTTACAAGCTGTGGGCGAAAGGCAAGGAGAAGCGGCCCCTCAACCACGCCCGCTTCTCCGAGAGTTTCGAGAAGCTCGGCTACAAGACCGTGCAGATCGCCGGCCGTCAGCGCTACATCGGCATCACGCTGACGCCGGGGCTGCAGGCCGAGCTGGAAAAGAAGGCCTCCTTTCGCCGGCGCAAGGCCCAGCAGACCCAAGAGGCCGCCGCGGAACAGCCGAGACGTGCCGTAGATGCGGCCGCGGGCGCAGCCGAGCGGCTGAAAGCGGCGGCGGACGAGATGCGGCCCGCCCCGGACCAGCCGGAAACGACGCCCGGCCGGGCGCGGGCGGCGTGAGCGCAGCAGTAACAGCGAGTTTACATCCAAGGGCCGCGCAAGCGGCCCTTACTTTTGCCAAGGTTGCCTCTAGATCTCCGGCACCTCATCCCCCCGGAGGAAGGCCAGCGGCTCATGCAGAAGCAATCGCCGGACACGGACTCGGTCATTAGCATATCCGGGCTCTCCAAGACCTACGGATCAGGCTTCCGGGCGCTCCAGCGCATCGATCTCGAAATCCGCCGCGGCGAGATTTTTGCGCTGCTCGGACCGAATGGCGCGGGCAAGACGACGCTCATCAACATTATCTGCGGCATTGTCACCCCCAGCCAGGGTCGCATCACGGTCGAGGGGCCCCC
>JAFMSC010000126.1 GCA_017353825.1 Hyphomicrobiaceae bacterium
TACGGCCTCCGCACGCAAGGGCTGGACCTTACTTCTGAGCGTGTCACGGACCCGGCCGAGCAGCGATCGGTCAGCTATCCCGGCATCAGCGGCAGCCTGCGTATCGATCTTGCGCTCGAGGTTGAAGAAGAGCCGGTCGATGTCCCACAAGAAGACGATCCACCCGCACGCACCGACCATCATGAACGTCAGCAGCGAAAAGACGCCCGCAATTAGGTCGTTGTAGGCAGGTGAAGTGCGCATTCCGGCAATCTCGACCAAGAACGCGGCGGCCAGAAGCGAGGGTACGACATATTGCGTGATCACCCGCGTAAGGCGCAGCCAGTCGATCTCAGTTCGCCGCATTGCCTCAGCGCCCGCGCATCGAAGATCCGACAGTTCTTCGAGAACGCCCCCTGCCCGTCCGTTGGAGGCAATTGTAACAGACAATACGCTTGGGCCGGCGGGCCGTATATGCTTCGGACGGAACGGCTCTGCAGCCTGGATGGCAAGCTCTACCGGGGTCCTACCGCGGTGGTGACCGCAGACCGAGCTCTGCACCAATCATCAAAACAGATGGTCTGGGCATGGCGCGATGAGCCCGACTGTCGAGGCCCGCGATGCACTTGCAAGCTTGCTCGCTGAGCCTGGCTTGACCCCGAACCGATTGGTGGAAGGCGTCTTTACCGCCTTACCCGTGCCGCTCGGTCTGATCCCGACCGCCTTCGCGGCTGTCGACCGGCCACCAGCGGCGCCAATATCCTCCCGCCTGGAAAGAACGTATGCCAACACATCGACCGGTTGGAGCCGGATGAGTATGGTGCACGGCCAGCAAGTCCTGCTTGGATGGGAGCGAAAAATCTCGGTTCCTGGCACACGTCCTCTCATCTGCGTCCCGTTAGGTCCATGGCATAACGGTGGTGCTGGCGTGCTGCGTTGAGCCAACGGCGAGAATCGGCTTAGTCCTCGGACCGAGGGAGGGGCAGGGGGCGATGGAGGCGTTGTTCGAGCCGGGGCGAGGGCAGAATGCCGGGGGCCTGAACGTCACGGCGTCGGTGCGCGGCTTTGCCTGGCGCGAGCGGTTGGACCAGGCCGGTGCGGGCACCGCCCTCGCCATGAGCCAGCGCTACCGCCTGCCCTTTTTGCTGGGCCGCGTGCTGGCGGCCCGCGGGGTGGCGCTCCACGAGGTGCCGGTGGCGCTGGATCCCAGCATCAAGGCGCTGATGCCAGACCCGAGCATGCTGCGCGACATGGACACGGCCGCGGTGCGTGTGGCCGACGCCATCGCGCGCCGCGAGAGCGTGGCGATCTTTGGCGACTACGACGTCGACGGCGCCTGCTCCTCTGCGCTGCTAGCGCGCTTCCTTTCCGCACACGGCCTCAAGCCCCGCATCTACATCCCCGACCGCATGACCGAGGGCTACGGACCCAACGTTGGGGCTATCGAGGCACTCGTAAAGGATGGGGCTAGGCTGATCCTGACGCTCGACTGCGGCACCACCAGCTTCGAGCCGCTGGCCACCGCCCACCGGCTCGGGGTGGACGTCGTGGCGGTTGATCACCACCAAGCCGACGAGCGGCTCCCCGAGGTGGCCGCGCTCGTCAACCCCAACCGCCAAGACGACGTGTCGGGTCTAGGGCACCTGTGCGCGGCGGGCCTCACCTTCATGCTCCTGGTGGGCGTCGCGCGCGAGCTGCGCCAGCGCGGGCACAACGGCGGCGCAGCGCCCATCGACCTCCTTGAGATGCTCGACCTGGTGGCGCTCGCCACCGTGTGCGATGTGGTCCCGCTCAAGGGCCTCAACCGCGCCTATGTGGCGCGCGGGCTGACGGTGCTGCGCCAGCGCCGCAACCTCGGCCTCAAGGCGCTGGCGGACGCGGCCGGGCTTGCCGTGCCACCCACGGCCTATCACCTGGGGTTCGTGCTAGGGCCGCGCATCAACGCTGGCGGGCGCATCGGCGATGCCGGCCTTGGGGCGCGGCTGCTGGCGCTTGCCGATGCCGAGGAGGCCGAGGCAGCGCGCATCGCCGTGCTGCTCGATAAACTAAACCGCGAGCGCAAGGCGATCGAGACGCGGATGCTCGAGGAGGCCTTGCTGCGCGCCGACACCTGCCTGGAGCTCGATCCCGAGACGCCCATTCTGATCGTCGCCTCCGAGGGCTTCCACAAGGGCGTGGTCGGGCTGGTGGCGAGCCGGCTGGTGGATCGCTTCCAGCGCCCCGCTTGCGTGATCGCTTGGGACGAGCACGGCCTCGGCACCGGCTCGCTGCGCTCCATAACTGGCGTTGACATCGGCGCCGCGGTGCGGGCGGCGGTGGCTGCTGGCCATCTCGTCAAGGGCGGCGGCCATGCCATGGCCGCTGGCCTGTCGGTGATGCGCGACCGCCTTCAAGCCCTCGATGCGTGCCTGCGCGAGCACCTCGCCGACAAGACTGAGGCCGCGCGCGCCTTCCCGGTGCTCGACATCGACGGCGCGCTAATGCCCGTCAACATCACCGACGAGCTGATGGGGCTGATTGAGCGCGCCGGGCCATTCGGCCACGGTAACCCCGAACCACGCTTTGCCTTCCCCGCTCAGCGCGTGAAGTTTGCCAAGGTGGTAGGTACTGCGCATGTGCGCTGTGTGCTCGAAGGCGGCGACGGCTCCCGTCTCGACGCGGTGGCGTTCCGCGCCGCCGACCAATCCGTGGGTGCCGCGCTGCTCGCCGCCGACGGCCTGCCGCTGCACATCGCTGGCCACCTGCGCCGCGACACCTGGAACGGCCGCGACCGCCTGGAGCTGGTCGTGGAGGACGTGGCCGACCCGCGGCGGCAGTAGGGGGCAGACCCAGCGGATTTACCCCAACCGGGCATGCTGCCGTGCACACTTGCGTCGTGCTTGACGCGGACGAATTTTCGGCGACTGATGGTCGTGGTGCGGGCGGCGCAGGTGCCGGCCGGGCCGGACGTCGAGCAGCATCCAAACGAATCGCAAGCGCTCAATCAGGGGAAATAGCCCATGTCCAAGGTTGCCCTCGCGGCCCTGGCGGCCGCGGCCCTCCTCGCCACAGGCCGGCCCGTGCTCGCCCAGAGCTCGCCGCCGCTGCCAGATGGGCCAGGCAAGGAGACCGCGGCAACCTATTGCAACGCCTGCCACACTCTGCAGAGCCGTGTCGGCGCCGGCTACACCGCCCAGGGCTGGGATACGGTCCTGCGCATGATGAAAAATCACGGGGTGGAGGTGCCGGCCGACGAGGTTGCGATACTCAGGGACTACCTGGTCAAGCATTTCCCTGAGAAGGCCAAGCCCGAGGGGGTGGACCGCCCGGGGCCGGCGCAGATCGCGATCAAGGTGTTCACCGTTCCGACGCCGGGCTCGCGCCCGCACGACCCGCTCGCCACCCGCGACGGCATGATCTGGTACACGGGCCAGATGGCCAACGTTCTCGGCCGCTTGGATCCCAACAGCGGTCAATTCAAGGAATTCCCCTTGAAGACCCCGCATTCGGGGCCGCATGGGCTGAAGGAGGATAAGGACGGCAACATCTGGTACACCGGCAACACGGGCCAGCTGGTCGGCAAGCTCGATCCCAAGACCGGCGAAGTCACCGAATACAAGATGCCCGATCCAAATGCGAAGGACCCGCACTCGCTGGCCTTCGATCAGAGCGGCATCCTATGGTTCAGCTTGCAGAACTCCAACATGATCGGCCGGCTCGATCCAGCCAGCGGCGGCATCAAGCTCATAACCGTGCCCACCCCGAAGTCGCGCCCCTACGGGATCGTCGTCAATTCCAAGGGGGTACCGCACGTGGTGCTGTTCGGCACCAACAAGATTGCTCGCATCGATCCGCAGACCTTGGATATCAAGGAGTATACGTTGCCTGACGCCGGGGCACGCCCCCGCCGCATGGCATACACGAGCGACGACGCCATCTGGTACACGGACTACGCGCGCGGGTATATCGGCCGGCTGGACACGGCGACTGGCGAGGTGAAGGAATGGCAATCGCCAAGCGGGGCGAAGTCGGAGCCCTACGGCATATCGGCGATCAAGGATGTCATCTGGTACAGCGAGTCCGGGACGACGCCCAACACGGTCGTGCGCTTTGATCCGAAAACGGAGAAGTTCCAGACCTGGGTGATCCCCGGCGGCGGCAACATCGTGCGCAGGACCGACGTGAGCCCGGGTGGCAACTTCGTGATGGCCAACAGCCTTGTCAACGCCGTGTCGGTTGCTGAAATCAAGTGACGCCAAGCAAGGGGCTTGGCGGACCGACGAGCGGCCGCGCACCTTTTGCACGCACCAAGAGGAGGATTCGTCATGACATCGGCGAAGCCGAATTCCGTGTTCGACCGGCGCGAGGTCATGCAGGTCGGGGCCGCGGCGGTGGCGGCGGCGGCCGTGGCGAGCGCCAACGCGCCGGCTGCCGCCCAGGGCTCTGGCATCGTCGCCGAGGAGCACTGGGCCAAGAAGGGAGCGGTCGACCTCTACATCTACCGTAAGCGTCAACAGGGCGACGCAGCCGCGACGCGTCCGGTGTTGTTCCTGGTCCACGGCTCCACCTTCTCCTCGCGCGGTAGCTACGACCTGCAGGTGCCGGGCCACCCCAACTACTCGATGATGGACCACTTCGCGGGCCTCGGCTTGGACGTGTGGACCATGGACCACGAGGGCTACGGCCATTCCTCCCGCACGGCGAGCAATTCCGGCATCATGGTGGGCGTGGAGGACCTGAAGGCAGCCCTGCCCGTAGTCGAGAAGGCGACCGGCCAGAGCAAGGTCATGATGTTCGGCGAGTCCTCCGGCGCTATCCGGGCCGCGGCCTTCGCCGTGGCCGAGCCCGGCCGCGTCGAGCGGCTCGTCCTCAACGCCTACACCCACACCGGCGAGAACGCGCCCGAGATCGACCGGCGCCGGGCGCAGGCCGAGACCTACAAGGCCAATCCGCGTCGGCCCATCACGCGCGCCAACATCCAGCGCATCTTCGACCGCGATCTGCCGGGCTCATCCGAGCCGGCCGTGCCTGGGGCGCTCGCCGCCTACGAGCTGGCGTTTGGCGACACGGTGCCCAGCGGCACCTATCTCGACATGGCGATCAACCTGCCGATGGCCGATCCGGCGCAGATCAAGTGCCCGGTGTGCGTGATCCGCGGCGAGCATGACGGCAACGCCAGCGAGGAGGAACTGTTGCGCTTCTATGCGGCTCTCGCCAACAAGGACAAGCAGTTCATCATGATCGCGGGCCAGGCGCATGCCGGCGGGCTCGCCATCAACCGCCACCGCATGTGGCACGCGGTAAACGCCTTCCTCACCTATCCGCCTATGCGGAGCGCATAGGCGAATGGGGTGA
Organism: Hyphomicrobiaceae bacterium; assembly: GCA_017353825.1. Taxonomy (GTDB): domain Bacteria; phylum Pseudomonadota; class Alphaproteobacteria; order Rhizobiales; family Hyphomicrobiaceae; genus AWTP1-13. The sequence continues at coordinate 5,314 of JAFMSC010000126.1, forward strand.
GGCGCGCAGGCGTCCGACCCCCATCACCAGAAGTCCGTTACCCATTCCGGCGCGGGCTCGGCGGCGTGGCTGGCGCTGGCATAGCGGCCCTGGTGCACCAGGAGCGGCGACCGGTCGTACGCCGCCAGGTACTGGATGCGGCCGATCAACAGGGTGTGGTCGCCGCACTCGTGCTGCGCCGCAATATCGGCGGCGATCACCGACGCGGAGTTGGCGAGCAGCGGGGTACGGCCGGCCCACACGTATTCCAAGGCGAGGTCGGCCACTGGCGCGCCCGCGAAATGGGTGCTGATCCGCTCCTGGTTCTTGGTCAGGATGCTCACGCCGAAATGCCCCGCGTCGATCAGCAGCGGATGCATGCGCGCCTGCTTTCTGATGGAGATCACGCATAGCGGGGGCACCAGCGAGCCCGACATGAAGGCGCTCACGGTCATGCCGTGGACTTGGCCGCGGGCGACCGTGGTGACCACCGTAACCCCGGTGGCGAAGGAGCCCATCACCTTGCGGAACTGGCCAGGGTCCATCTGCGGCATAGCGGCATCAGCCCCGGCCGTGGTCGTTCCGTCCTGCACGTGGCCTCCTTCCTCACCGCTCCCAAGAGGCACGCGGGCCAAACCATGCTTTTCCTCCCGCGGTGCAGCAGGACGGCTCGGCTCGGGGCGCGGCGTTGCCGTGGTGTATGCTAGCCCAGCTCACCCCGATCTGTAAGGCCGAGCCAGCCGCCGCGTTGCTTGGTGTGCGCCGCGGCAACAGCGTTAACGGCTTGCCTGCCTCAGGCAGGGCAAGGGGAGCCCCATCACTCGGCTTGCTCGAAAATCCGTCCAGCCTTATGTAACGGGCGGAGACTCCGATAAGCGCATGCCCAACGCCCAGCAAAGTTTCATGCTCCTCTGGAAGCGCGTCGTCGCCGCGCTGTCGCTGGTCGCGGCTGCTCTGCTGGCCCCGACTGCACCGGCGGCCGTGGGCGGCGCCGGCCTGATCGGCTCACGTGCAAGCCACGGCCAAGCTGTCGCGAGCTCTGCCAATCAGCTGATGGCCAGCATCGACGGCCTCGTCGAGGGCGGCGGCCGCAACTACCCGCTCGACGAGCCGCAAGCCGGCGGCCACGCCAAACCTTGCGTGCTGGCGGCATGGCCCGCGTTCCCAGCGCCTGAGCCCTCGTCGGTGGCGCCTACTCCAGATAGCGCCGCGCCCCTACCAGCCTTTGCCCCCCGGTCTGGCAAGAGCCGGGCGCCGCCGTGCACCAGCGCAATCGTCAGGATCTGACCGGGCCCGCCGGCTCTAGCCGGTGGGCAACGCCTCAATCCTAGTACGGTACAACGGCCCGCAGGTTTGCCGGCGCGCACGAGAGAGGCCAGAGCCTCCATCCACCGGCCGCCCGGCCCGACCGGGCATATTAGGCGCAGTCAATTCCGGCCGTCGTCGCGCAGGGGCGCAGACGGCCACGCTTCCAGAGGGAGGCTTTCCTGCCATGCTAAATTTTCCGCCGTGGAAGCAGTACACCATTCTCGGCATCTGCCTGGCCGGGCTCCTGGTGGTCTTGCCCAATTTCCTCTCCCAGCGAACGCTCGACCGCTGGCCGAGCTGGGTGCCCAGGCCGCAGCTCTCGCTCGGTCTCGACCTGCGCGGCGGCGCGCATCTGCTCTACGCCATGGAGACCAACGACGTGCGCAAGGACTGGCTTGACAGCCTGGTCGGCGAAGCGCGCCAACGCCTCAAGGATGCCCAGATTGCCGTCAGCGCCGCCGGCGTCACCGGCAACGCCGTGCAGGTGCGCATCGCCAAGCCTGAAGACTCCGACGCAGCACTCAAGGCCCTGCGCCAGCTAATCCAGCCGCTCGGCAATCCCCTGCTCGGTGCATCGGGCTACGACGTGGAGGTGCAGAAGGATGAGAATGGCACGTTCACAATCACACCCACCGAGGCTGGCCTGAGACAGCGCGTCGGCAGCGCCGTCGACGCCGCCATCGAGACCGTGCGGCGACGTGTCGACGGCATGGGCACGAAGGAAGCGCACATTGTGCGCGAGGGCGAAGGCCGCATCCTGGTGCAGGTGCCGGGCCTGCAGGAGACGGCTGAGCTGGAGCGCCTGATCGGCGAGACCGCGCGCCTCTCCTTCCACGAGGTGAACGCCAATATCACGCCCGCGGAGGCCAAGGCCGGCAGGGTTCCCATCGGGTACCGGATCTTTAAGGGCGCCGACAAGCGCGAAGGAGAGTATCTGCTGCGTGAGACGCCCGTCGTCCGTGGCGATGAGCTGACCGACGCTAAGGCTGCTTTCCACCCGCAGAACAACACGCCGATCGTTGATTTCACCTTCAATAACGCGGGTGCGCGCAAGTTCGCCAAGTTTACGCGCGAGCACATCGAGAAGCCATTCGCCATCGTGCTCGACGACAAGGTGATCTCGGCTCCGGTGATCCGCTCTGAGATCCCCAGCGGGCGGGGTTACATCGAGGGCAATTTCACGCCCGAGACGTCCACCAAACTGGCGATCCAGCTCAAGTCCGGTGCGCTGCCCGCCAAGCTGTCGATCGCAGAGAAGCGCACCGTCGGCCCGTCGCTCGGCAACGACGCGATCGAGGCCGGCAAGCTCGCTGGCATCATCGGCGCTTTCGCGACCATCGTGCTTACCATCCTCTACTACGGCACGTTCGGCATCTTCGCCTGCATCGGCCTTGTCGTGCACGGGGTGCTGACGGTGGCGCTGATGTCGATCTTTGGCTCGTCCCTGACCCTGCCAGGCATCGCCGGGCTCGTGCTTGGCATTGCCATGGCCGTGGACGCAAACGTGCTGATCTACGAGCGCATCCGCGAGGAGGTGCGCGCCGGCAAGTCGGCCATCGCCGCCATCGACGCCGGCTTCACGCGCGCCTTCGTCACGATCGCCGACTCCCAGCTCACGACACTGGCCTGCGCCCTTGTCATGTTCTGGCTCGGGGCCGGGCCGATCCGCGGCTTCGCGGTGACGCTGACGATCGGCATCTGCACCTCGATCTTCGCCTCAGTCACCGTCGTGCGACTGATCATCAACTACTGGCTCAATGCCCAGCCGCGCGCCAAGGGCAGCCCGCTGGTGCTCCCGGTTTAGGACAAGGACAACGCCATGCGCCTCATTCCCAATTTCAAGGGACACGACTTCTTCCCTCACGATCTGCGCGTGCCCTTCATGCGTTTCAAAGGGCTGTGCTTTGGGCTCTCCCTCCTAGCCATGGCGCTCTCGCTCGCCGTGATCTGGGTGAAGAGTTTCAACTACGGCGTCGACTTCACGGGCGGCACGGCGGTCGAGGTGCAGTCCAAGAGCGGGCCGGCCGACATCGCCCAGCTGCGCGACAAGCTGAACCGGCTCGGCGTAGGCTCGGTGCAGATCCAGAGCTTCGGGGCCCCGACTGACGTGCGCATCCGCGTCGAGCAGCAGAGGGGCCCAGAAGCTGACCAAAAGGCCGCCATAGCCAAGGTCACCGAGGCGCTCGGCGCGCAGTACGAGCTGCGGGGCGAGAATTCGGTCGGGCCCGCGGTGTCCGGCGAGCTGAGCTGGGCCGGGTTCATATCCGTCGTCGCCGGCCTGCTCGCCATCGTCGCCTACGTGTGGCTGCGCTTCGAGTGGCAGTTCGCACTCGGCGCCGTCGTGGCGCTGACGCACGATGTGCTGATCGTGGCGGGCATTTTTTCGCTCTTCCAGCTGGAGTTCGACCTGTCGATCGTGGCGGCGTTGCTCACCATCCTGGGTTACTCGGTCAACGACACGGTGGTGGTGTCGGATCGCATCCGCGAGAATTTGCGCAAATACAAGCGGATGCGGCTCGACGAGCTTCTGAACCTCTCGATCAACGAGACACTGTCGCGCACGATCCTGACGGGCTGCACCGCGCTCGCCGTGTTGCTCGCGCTCTATATCTTCGGCGGCGAGGTGATCCGCAACTTCAACCTGGCGATGTTGCTCGGCGTCGTCGTTGGCACCTACTCCTCGGTGTTCATCGCCGCGCCGCTCCTGGGCTACCTCGGGGTCAAGCGCGAATGGACCGGCCCACCCAGGCCGGCCGGGGCCGCCGCGCAACGTGCGAAGGCCGCGTAGCACCTCGTCTCGGCCATGGGTTCTCGGAGCGACGCGAGCACTTGCGAGCGGCGCTCCGATCCGAGGCCTCGTCGAACACGCTGATCCGGGCGAACGTTCCCGCTCGCTTGACGAGGTCCTGGACAGCCTCGCCTTCGGCCTGCCTTCCGGGGATGACGAGGTGAGTGTCAGTCCTCGAAGGGGTCCTTCATGAGGATGGTGTCGTCGCGCTCGGGGCTGGTCGAGAGCAGCGTGACGGGGCACTCGATCAGCTCTTCGAT
>JAFMSC010000127.1 GCA_017353825.1 Hyphomicrobiaceae bacterium
CGAACAAGGAGTAAACCCCGTGCGAGTCCTGCTGACCGCGACGATGGCCACATCAGTGCTTGCCATCGGCTTGAACATGGAGCCCGCGCAGTCGCTCCCGCTGGGGGCCGCCAGCACCAGCCCAGATGCCGCTGCGGCGGTCCTGAAGGCGCAGGGGAAGGAGATGTCGCCGGGTGCCAACCAGAGCCAGGGTGGAGGTGGCCAAGCCGCGCCGGGCCAATCCAGCCCCGGCAAGGGCATGACCGGTCCGGGGCAAGGCGGCCCATCCATGGGCGGTCCCGGCGGCGCCGGCAGCGGCAAGATGCGCGGCGAGGGCCAATACCGCTCCGGTGAGCAGGGCGGCGCTTACGGCTACGGCCCGCGCGAGCGCTCCAGGGAGGAGCGGATGGGCCGGGAGGGTGACAGGGGCCAGATGCGCCGCCACTTCAGCCGGCGCGGCTGGGAAACCGGCCCGACCTTCGGCTATCTTCGCGCCGATTGCGGCTGGCTGCGCCGGCGCGCGCTGGCCACGGGGAGCCGGTATTGGTGGCGCCAGTATCGGGACTGCTTGCGCTGAAGACGGGCGAAAAATCGCGTCAGACCCCTTCCCGTCGGCCTGCCATCGGCAACCGAGGGCGAGGGGTCTCACGTCGTCCAGCGTCGGATTTTGACGGCCTGGCTTAAGGGCGCGGGCACGCTGCGCGCTCTGCGCGCAATAGCCACAAGATTCGCGCTGGGCGGGTAGACAGTCCTGCCGGATTTCCTCATTTTTTTCAGGGCTAGCGGCATCCCAGCGGGCCCTCGATCCTCGAGTCGGTTGGCTGACGCCCGGCCCGAATCGGCTAAGATTGTGGCAGCCGAAAAGATTGCGGGGCGCTGGCGTATTATTGCCACTTTCAACGGCACTGCCGAGCGGCTAAACAATGAAGGCCGCATGTTACAGCTTCGGCCTGACGAGGCACGAGGAGCAGGGGGAATTGCGCTAGCTCAGCAGCTGGGACGACAGATTGCGGAAGCGCCCATTCGACGCCGACGAGTAGGGCGCGTGAGAGGGGGATCGGCGAAACAGAAGGCAGACGGGAAGTATGCCCAACCATCGGATGTGCAAGTCGGGGGGCTGGCACTTCGTTTTCGGTGTCGTGGCCGCGCTGTCGGTCCTGACCGCCCTGGAGTCAGTGGTGTTTGCGGTGCCGCCCGCCCAGGCCCAGAGCGGCGGCGGCATCAAGAGCATCCGCGTGGAGGGAAACAAGCGGGTCGAACCGGAGACGGTGCGGACCTACCTGCGCTTCAACGTCGGCGACGCTTACGATCCCGCCAAGGTCAATCAGTCCATCAAGTCGCTGTTTGCCACCGGCCTGTTCTCTGACGTGCGGATCGTCAGGGAGGGGGCTGGCGTGGTTGTGACGGTGGTGGAGAACCCGATCGTCAACCAGGTCGCGTTCGAGGGCAACCGCGAGGTCGACAAGGCTACGCTGACCACTGAAGTGCAGCTCAAGCCACGCTCGGTGTTCACGCGCGCCAAGGCGCAGGCCGACGTGCAGCGCATCCTCGACATCTACCGCCGCCAAGGGCGGTTCGCCGCCGCGGTCGATCCCAAGATCATCGAGCTCGACAACAACCGCGTCAACGTCGTGTTCGAGATCAACGAAGGCGGCGCGACCAAGGTGCAGGCGATCAACTTCATCGGCAACAAGGCCTTCTCGGACTCCCAGCTCAGGGACATCATCTCGACGAGCCAGTCGGGCCTGTTCGACTTCCTCAAGGGCACCAACATCTACGACCCCGACCGGCTGGCGCTCGATCGCGAGCTGTTGCGCCAGTACTATCTCAAGAACGGCTATGCCGACGCCCGGGTGGTATCCGCGGGCGCAGAGCTGGCGCGCGACGGCAGCGGCTTCTACCTAACCTTCGTGGTGGATGAGGGCGAGCCGTTCAAGTTCGGCAAGATCGACGTCGAATCGTCGCTGCCGGGCGTGGAGCCCAACACCTTGCGCGGCGAGGTGCAGACCGCCGCCGGCGCAACGTACGACCAATCCGCCATGGACCGCACGGTCGAGCGCCTGACGCTGACCATCTCGGAGCGGGGGTTCGCCTTTGCCCGCGTGCGCCCGCGCGCCGTGCGCGAGCCTGGCACGCGCGTCATCAACATTACCTACGTGGTCGACCAAGGGCCCCGCATTTACATCGAGCGCATCAACGTCAGCGGCAACCTGCGTACCCACGACCACGTGATCCGGCGCGAGTTCCAGCTGGCCGAAGGCGACGCCTATAACCCGCTGTTGGTCGACAAGGCCAAGAAGCGCCTGCAGGCCCTGGGCTTCTTCAAGTCGGTGGAAATCAAGCGGCACCAGGGTTCGGCCCCGGACCGCGTGGTGCTTGACGTGGACCTGGTCGAGCAATCCACCGGCGAGCTGTCGTTCGGCGCCGGCTACTCCACGAGCGAGGGCATCATCGGTGATGTCAGCATCTCCGAGCGCAACCTGCTTGGCAAAGGCCAGTTTCTGCGCTTGCGCCTAGCCGGCTCGTTCGAGCGCTTGCAGGCCGACATCAGCTTCACCGAGCCGCGCTTCCTCGACCGCAACCTGTCCGCCGGCTTCGACCTATTCTGGAAGGAGTTGGACTTTACGGATGTGGCGGGGTTCAAGAGCCGTGTCGAGGGCGGCTCTCTGCGTCTCGGCTTCCCGCTGTCGGAGAACTTGTGGCTGACGAATACCTACACGCTCTCCAACGGCACGATCTTCGACGTGAACGATAACGCCTCGCTCGTGATCAAAGGGTCGGAAGGAACCGACCTCACCTCAGCCTACGGCTTCAGCTTGGCCTATGATCAGCGTAACCATCCAAAGAACCCGACCGCGGGCTACTACTTGCAGGTCGGCACCGACTTCGCCGGGCTCGGCGGCGACGTGAGGTACATACGCAACACGGCTGAGGCGCGCGTCTATTTCCCGATCACCCAGAGCCTGACGTTCGCCGGACGGGCGATCGGCGGGCATATCATGGGCTGGGGCGGCGACGACGTGCGCCTGCTCGATCTCTTCTTCAAGGGCGGTGAGACCATCCGTGGCTTCGATCGCGCCGGCATCGGCCCGCGCGACCTCAACACGGACGACGCCCTGGGCGGCGATACCTTCTGGGCGACAACGGCCGAGGTCCGCTTCCCGATGCCGTTCGTTCCCGAGGATTTGGGATTGGGCGGGGCCTTCTTTGTGGATGCCGGCTCGCTCTTCGGCGCCGGGCAGTTCGCGAAGGACCTGGCGGCGGCCAAGGCCTGTGCCCCAGGTGATAGGACGACGGTCTGCTTGGTGGATGCGAGCACGATCCGTGCGTCGGCCGGCTTCAGTATCATCTGGAATTCACCGCTGGGACCGCTGCGGCTCGATATCGCCAAAGCCTTCCTCAAGGAGGGATTCGACAGGGAGCAGCTGGTGCGGTTCGGTGCCTCGACCAAGTTCTAGGCCGTCGCAGAGACAGCTTTGAGCGTTTGATGCTAGCGTGGGGCCGTCGCGGCGTAGAGCCGGGACGGCCCTTCCCGTTTTGCAAGGTGGTTTCATGGAGCATCCCGGCTTCTTTGAGAGAGCGGCACCCTTTCCCGTAGGGGTGCTGGCGGACAAGCTTGGCGCCCAACTGGCAGCCAGCGCCGACCCCGACACGCTCATCCGTGATGTTAGGCCGCTGGCGGACGCCGGGCGAGGGGAACTGTCGTTTCTCGACAACCGCAAATACCTGGCTCAGCTGGAAGCGACCCGGGCGTCGGCCTGTCTGGTGGCGCCGGCCCTCGCGGGCCGCGTGCCCGGGGCGACGGCGGCGCTGGTGGTCGACGCGCCCTACCACGCCTTCGCCAAGGCGCTGACGCTGTTCTATCCCGACTCCGGGACGCCGAAGGCGGCCATGAGCACCCTGTGCGACCCGCCCGTGCACCCCAGCGCGGTCATCGAGGAGGATGTGCGCATCGAATCCGGGGCCATCATCGGGCGCGAGGCCAAGATCGGGCGCGGCACCACGGTGGCGGCCGGCGCGGTGGTGGGATACAGGGTGACCATCGGCCGGGAGTGCTACATCGGTCCCGGTGCGAGCCTCACCCACGCGCTCATCGGCGACCGCGTCATCCTCCACGCTGGCGTGCGCGTGGGCCAGGACGGATTCGGCTTTGCCATGGGGCCCAAGGGCCACCTCAAGGTGCCGCAAGTCGGCCGGGTGATCATCCACAACGACGTGGAGATCGGGGCCAACACTTGCGTGGACCGCGGGGCGCTCGGCGACACCGTGATCGGCGAGGGCACCAAGATCGACAACCTGGTCCAGATCGCCCACAACGTGGTCGTCGGACGCCACTGCGTGCTCGTTGCTTTTGTCGGGATCTCGGGCTCCTGCGAGCTCGGCGACTTCGTCGTCATGGGCGGGCAGTCCGGAATGGTTGGTCACCTCAAGATTGGTTCGGGCGTGCAGATCGCCGGCTGGTCGCATGTCACCCACGATGTGCCGCCCGGCACGCGCGTGGGAGGAACGCCCGCGGTGCAGATGGTGGAGTATGGCCGGCAGATCGCGGCGCTGAAGCGCATCGCCCGGCGCGGTGGCGGCGCGCGGAACTAGGCTCGCAATTCGGCACGCGGCAGCCGAAGTTCCCAAGCCCGCCGCCGCACGTGTCGCGTGCGATAGCCCGAGCTTTGGGGCCATCGGAAATTCAGTCGCCGGTAGTCGCGAGTCTAAAAGTCCACCGCCTGGGTTGCCGAGTGCTGCAGCCCGAGGTTTCGGGGCCATCCCATGGCCATTTCGGGGTTAACCCTTAACCCGAGAAATTCGAGAGCCCCCGGAGCCGGCTCCTAGACAGCGTTCGAAGACCTGCGCTACGGCTGTGCAATGTGAAGTTGCACGGGGGCTGCCGATCAACCTAAGCACCTCTAACGACGCGTTCGGGTATCGGGTTACCCCTGAGCTGGGCGCTTGGTGCGCCCTCACAGCGGACGCCCACGGTGAAGCCGCGAGCGCAGGACAAAGTCGTCGACCGCAGGAGCGTGCTCCCGATGATGCTCAATCGCACCGCAAGGGACCGCGAACAGCGAGCCCAGCACATGTTGAGGCGTGTGGTGGGTGTCTCCCCAGAAGTCATCTACGTCTACCATGTTCCGTGGCGCCGCATCGCGTTCCTGGGCCATCGTGTGCGGGAGGTGCTGGGCTTTGCGTCGTCGCGGTCGCATCGCTTCAAGTTGGTGGACTTCGAGGGGCTCGTTCACCCCGCCGACCTGGTAGGCTTCCGAAGGCACCTGGCAGCCATCGAGCGAGCCGCTGATGGCGAAATTCTGAGCAGGGAATTGCGCATCAAGGGCACCGATGGCCGCTACCGTTGGCTGCGAAGCAGGGACACGGTGCTGGCCCGCACCGACGGGGGCGCCGTCGCCAAAGTCGTCGGTGCCGTCGCCAACATAGATGAGGTCAAGCGCGCGCCCGCGGCCGACGCTGTGTCCTGGTCCAGGCTCGATGACGTCCTCGCAACCATCGGGGACTGCTACGTCGCAGTGGACCGGCACTTGCGCATCGTCGACATGAATGCGGAGGCGGAGAGTTGGCTGAAGGTGCGCCGCGAGGATGTCATTGGCCACACCTATGGCGACATCGTTGCCCCGCCTGCGGACCTCGCCGAAGCGGTTCAGAAGGCGATCGAGGAGCGCCTGCCGCGCCGGATGGAAATGCAATCCCGGCGCCGCCCTGGGACTTGGCTGGACCTCCACATCCATCCGTCCAGAGGCGGCGCCAGCGTCCTCTTCCGCGACATCACCGAGCGCAAGCGGGCCGAGCGCGAGGCCGCCCGCAGCAGGCAGCTCCTGCAATCGTCCCTCGACACCCTTTCGACCCAAATCGCCATTCTCGATGAAGCTGGAACCATCGTTGCCACAAACAAGGCATGGGAAGGCCAGTTCGGGGCGCAGGCGCTCTGGGGCGCTGGCGTCGGCTCCGACCACTTGGTCTTCTGCGACCCAGCGCGGCGCGATACCGAGGCACGAGGCCTCTGCAAGGAACTTCGATCGGTGCTGAGCGGAGAGAAGAAGACGGCGCGGCTTGCCTACAGCGCCGAGGCTGGCGGCCAGCGCCGCTGGTTTCAGCTCAGCGCGGCGCGCTTCGAATGGGACGGTGACATCCAACTGATCGTCGCCAACGAGGATCTGACCGATGTACGACAGGCCAAGGAAGCGCTGAGCGAGCTTTCGGGGCGGCTGTCGGCTCTGCGCGAGGAAGAGCGCCAGCGGATCGCGCAGGAGCTGCACGATTCCACGGCCCAGCACCTCGTTGCCGCCACGCTGAACCTGATGACTCTGAAGGCCAAGTCCCTCTCCTATCCAGGCGTGCACAAGCTTCTGGAGAACGTCGAGTCCTCGCTGGAGGAGGCGACGCGCGAGCTGCGCGTGTTCACCTATCTGCTCCATCCGCTCGCGCTGGAGAACGACGGGCTGGAGAAGACGCTGCGCAACTATCTCGACGGGTTCGGCCGGCGCACGCGCATGGACGTGCAGCTGTCGGTGGCGGGCAACATCGAGGATCTCCCGTTCGCGCTTCAGTGCGGCATCTTGCGCATCATCCAGGAGGCCTTGGCCAACGTGCACAGGCACGCGGCTGCCACGCACGTCTCTGTCGCCCTCAAGATGACGCCGGGCGCGCTCAGGCTGGTGTTTGCCGATGACGGGCGCGGCATGCCCGGTGAGGCCGAGCAGGGCGAAGCGGGGCCTGTCAGGAGGGGCATGGGCATTCCGGGCATGCGCTCGCGCCTGCGCGATTTCGGTGGCAGCCTGGCGATCCGCAGCGGTTCACACGGCACCACGCTCAGTGCATTTGTCCCGCTGAGCCCGGCCAACCATTGGTCTCCGGCGTCGGATCAGGCACCGCTGCTGGCCGTTGCCCTCGACGGCAACCCGCACCAGACGTGAGACGCACATCCCCCGGCGCACGCCTCGCAATCCTCTCGTGTCGCCGTGTGGAAGACGCGCGCCACGCTACCGGTCCGGCTCAAGCGGGCGGTTGCGGACGGCCGCGGCGGGCACGGCGGTGCGGTCAACGAGCCATCCCAACGTCAAGATCGCGGTGCCGACCGCGAGGAATGGCCACAGGGCGCCGAGCGCCTGGCCGGATGTCCACTCCGGACGGATGAAGACCCGGAAGATCAATGCGCCGAAAATCAGGAAGCCCCCCATGAAGATGAGAGCAGCTGCCACGAGGTCGACCGCAGCCCTTCTGGTGCCCGCAAGCGCCTTGACGAGGTGCGCCATACACTTCTCCCCTCAGCCCCGCAAGCAGTGATCGCATCTTGGCGTGCCAATGTGAAGACCCCATGGCGATTGCTTGACGCATGATGATATGGAGATGACATCCTGGAGTGGGCCGGGCGGCCTGCGCCCCCCGTGTCAGGGACCAAGTGTTGCAGGGTCGAGCCCATCCGCCAGATAGACGGCATAGCCGGCGAGGGGCACGCCCGCGTACGTCCGCGTGAGGCCGGCGAGCTTGCGCACCGAGCCAAAGCGCGCCTTGAGCAGCGCTTGGTCGGCGCGCCGGTCGAGCTCGACGTAGAGCGCGGGGCATTTCAGCACGGCAGGATCGATGGCGGGTAGGTTGAGATAGCGGATGCGCTCGGTGAGCTGCACGACGGGCGCGCTGTCCTTGAGCTCGTAGGCGAGCTGGCCGGTGGTCGCGTAGTTCGAGGTGGCAATCCAGCAGGCGCCGCTGGCGAGGCGCAGGCGCTCCACCTCGGCAGCCAGCGCGCGCCACCCCCGTGTTTGGCTCGTAGGGTCCTTCTGGCCGGGCAACTGGACGATGGGATTGAGCGCGTGCCAATAGATGAGAAACGACAGCACCAAGCCGCTCCCAACGGCCCACTGCCCAAGGCGTCCGAAGGTCTGCCCGGGTTTGGTCGGCAGATCGGCGGCGCCCAGGGCGAGCGCGGCGCAGATCGCGAACGTCGGGTAGAGCGGCGCCAGCCAGTTGGCCTGCACGCGGTCGTGGAGGGCGTGCACGAGGAGATACACCAGGAACGGCAGCATGCTGGCGGCGAGAAGCGCGCTCGGCGGATCGGGCTTGGTCGCGGCACGCACCAGCTTGACGAGGCCGAGCGCGGCGAGGACGGCGATGACGGGGCTCATCAGTCCCAGGGAGGCGCCGACCACTTCGAACAGGTAGGCGGCGCTCAGATGCCCGCGGGCCACGCGGCCGAACTGCTTGGCAAACGAGGCCCAGTCGTGCTGGTAGTTCCATGCCAGCACCGGCACCGCCAGGGCGATGGCGATGGCGCCTCCCGCCCAGAGCTGCCACGACCGGAACCACGGCCGGTTGGCTGGCACGAGTACGAGCCAGAGCAGGATGCTTGCGCCCACAAAGAGGTTGGAATACTTGGAGAGGAGGCCGAGGCCGGCGAACAGGCCTACAGCGAGCCACCAGTTGGCGTTGCCTGAGACGTGCAACTCGGCTAGCGCCCAACCGGCGAGGCCCCAGAACAGGACGGAGGGAATGTCCGGCGTGATGATCACACCGCCCACGGCGAGCAGCGGCATCGCCAGCGCCAGCCACACGGCGCGCCGCCCGGTGAGCGGGCCGAACAGGATGGCAGATGTCCGCCACAGGGCGAGCGGGCCTGCAAGCGACACCAGGATGGCCGCCAAGCGAATGCCGAGAGGGGTGTCGCCCGCGATCGAGCGGCCGAAAGCAATCATCCACCCGACCATGGGAGGATGGTCGAGATAGCCCATCGACGGCACGAGTGCCCACAAGCGGTAGTAGGCCTCATCCTCGGTCAGGCCCACGCAAGCCGCGAGCCACGCGCGCAGGAGACCGAATCCGGCGATGGTAGCAATCAGCACCGCCGTGGACCCCTCGATGTCCTTCGGGCGGCCTGGCAGGGGTGCGGCAGCAATGGGCCTTGAGGTATCTTGCATGACGGAGGATAGCTCATCGGCGGCGCATCGGCCAAGGGAGGGGGCCCTCGGACGTGGGGTGCGGCGCCCGACTTGTCGGCCCCCGACCGTCGGTCCCCGTGCGACCGTGCCATGGCCTCAAACGGCCGCCGCGTCAATCGGCAGTGCGTCGGCGCGTCATGAACCTGGGGAGCGCGAAGGACTTGAGCTGGCACACTGACCGAACCAGGAAGGCCCCAGGCGGCCCCTATGAGGACGGGGCAAGCCCTGGTGCGGCGCCGGGGTCGGCGCGCGTCCCAAGGCCATCGGGCCCACAGAGCAAGGGCTGACGTGCCGTGTGGTACCGGATCAAGCGCATCACCCGCGGCTGGCGCGTGGCAACCGTCGAGCACGCGCCGCCCTGGGCGCGCCGGCTGTTCGGCCGGCTGTTCTGGTACCTCGACATGCTGGTCATCGATCACGGCATCGTTCGCCTGTTCTATGTCAATCAGCACCGCCTCGGCACGCAGGCTTGGCGCTCGGCACAGCCCTCGCCGCACCATATCCGCGTACTCAAGCGGCGTGGCCTGCGCACCGTCATCAACCTGCGCGGTGAGCGCTTGTGCGGTGCCTACTGGCTCGAAGCGGCGGTGTGCGAGCGCAGGGGCATCGCGCTCGTCAACTTCCAGCTCAGGTCGCGCGCCGCGCCCACGCGTGAGCAGATCAAGGCTGCTCGCGAGCTGTTCGACCAGATCGAATAC
>JAFMSC010000471.1 GCA_017353825.1 Hyphomicrobiaceae bacterium
CAGGACGCCGACGCCGATCTCCACAGGACTGCTTATGTCTCGGTTGAGTGCCTTCCTGTTATCGAAGGTGGCGGAGAAGTTGTGCTCTACCTCCACCTCACCGTAGTCGATGTTAGGATAGCGGATCTTGAACTCTGCACGCGCGTCCTGCGGCCACAGCAAGCCCGCCAGGCACACGGCCGCAACGACGATGCCTCCGGCCTTGGCCAACCTCTTGCGATCGGGTCTCGAACCAACTGCACGCGACAGCACCATCAGGACTCCCAAAACGGTGACGTAGCAGATCACCTGCACGCCGGCTGGCCGCGACTCGTAGCCGACCAGGCTGTGAAGAACCTTGCCAAGCAGGCTGCGCTCACTGACAAGCCATGTCGTGTCCCAGACCGGACCACCAAGCGCCGGTAGCACGTCGACCTGCACCAGGAACCCGGCTGCCTGCGCAGCCAATCCGGCCGTCAGGAGCAGGATCATCACGTTGGTCACGGAAAACAGGTGCCGCACCGGAATGCTGATGAGCCCGCGATAAAGCAAGAGGCCGGACATGACGCCGGCGGCGGCGCCGAGCAGCCCGCCGGCCACCATCAGGCCAGCCCCGTCGTCTCCCGACGACGCAACGCCGTAGATGAAGAGCACCGTCTCGGAGCCTTCGCGGAGAACGGCCACTCCAGCCGCCACCGCCAGCGCATAGAGCGGGCGGCTTCCCTCCGAAACCGCCTTGCCTACATCGCCCATCTCGCGGGCGATCTCGCGGCCGTGCTGCGACATCCAGATCGTGTGCCAGCCCAGCATGATGACGGCGAGGATCAAGATCGTCGCGTTGAGAAGCTCCTGGCCTATCCCCTCGGCAGCCGCAGTAATGGCGCCGGCGAACGTTGCGACCGTGCAGGCACCGACCGCCCCCAGGGCAACGCCGGATCCGACCCACAGGCCCCGGCCGCGCACACCGTACGTCGCCGCCACAATGATGCTCACAACGAGCGCCGCTTCGAGCGTCTCGCGGAAGACAATGATCGCCGTTGCCAGCATGTTAGACTGCTCCCGTGCTGCTACTTCGCGATCATCTGTCCCTTCGTCGACTGATGGAAATCATCGACGAAGGGGTAGGTGCCTGGCGCCAAAGGTCCGATGTAGATCGTCACAGTTTGACCGGGCGGCACCACCTTCTCGCGGTTGAGCTCGGGGCTCTCAAACTCGGCCGCGACTTTGCGGGCGTTTGTCACGACCAGCTTGAATTTGACGCCGGCTCTCACATTGAGGGTACCCGGCTCAAAGTGCGTGTCGTGGATCGCCATGGAATAGGACGGCTCCTGAGCGCTCGCGGGGGCGCGGGCAGCCATCGGCACCGTGCCAACAGCGACCATCGTGGCCAGGCGCAACAGCGAGCAGCGAGTATGCGACATCCAATCGCTCCCTCAGTGATGATCGGCACCTCTTTGCGGAGCGCCCCGCAACGGCAGGTGAGCAAGACCGAGCGTGGACTTACTGTGAGCTAAAGTTTCCACAAAGAGTCAAGAATAATATCGACACTTGGAAGCGATCTAAAATAGCGGTGGACCACATTGGCAACGGGGGCCTCGGACGCATTGGCGCAGGTGGTGCTCGCGCCAGCCAGGGCGCAAACCTCTCGCAACCATCGAATGCGGGAGCTGGGATGGGCAAAGGGCGCGAGCCTCTGTTCGAGGGCCGAGGCCGCCTTCTTGTTGCGCTACCGTCGATACTGAACGAACGGCGTCTTGGTCGCCACCCGGTCGTAGAGCGCGCGCGCCGTGGCATTGGTCGCGTCCGTGGTCCAGTAGGTGCGGGTGCAACCGCGCGCGTCGGCCTCGCTGTACACCGCCGCGATGAGCACGCGCCCGATGCCCTTGCCGCGCAGGGCCGCATCGACGAACAGGTCCTCCAGGTAGCAGTGCCAGGTGGCCGACCACGTCGAGCGGTGAAACACGATATGGGCGAGCCCGACGGGTAGGTCCTGGTCGTCCACGGCGAGGAGGCCGACTGGCTCGCCCTCGCCGCCCGCCAGCAACCGCTGCCAGGTGAGCTCGATCACCGCGTCAGCGACGCTGGCGTGATAGAACGCGTTGTAGCCGCGGAACAATCTCTCCCAGTCCTCCCGATCCCCCGGCTCCACCCGCCGCACTCGCATGCTGCCGCTCCCTCCAACCTAGCTGTTGCAGGCACAATATTTAGCCCGGACACTCGGCTCCGCGCGCCCAAATCGGACGGTCGGTGGATTACGCGCCCCCGCCCGGTGCTGGTGCCCGCCTGCCACAGTCTTTCGCTCCGAGCCAGTGTAAGACGATCATACACGGCTTGCCGTTGCACGATGACTTGAGAAGAAACGCATCGAAGCGACCCGACCGTGAACAGTTGAGGCTGCTACGACGGGGGGAATACCTCTAGATGCGCACCATCGGCGGCGCCGTTTTCCTTTGCTGCGCTCTGGCAGGTGTCCTACAGCCTGCGTACGCCCAGGAGGCCTGCGCGCCCGGCGCCGGCAAGCTCGGCGTGGCGCGTACGCTGGCCGTCAACGCCGCCAACGGCCCGCACTTCGGCGCCCAGTACAAGAGCAGCGCCTTCCTTGCCGACGGCGAGGTGGTGTTGACCTTCGATGATGGTCCGTCGCGGGCCTACACGCGCGCGATCCTCGATACGTTGGCCGCCCAGTGCACCAAGGCCACCTTTTTCATGCTGGGTCAGATGGCGTTGGCCGACCCGCAGCTGGTCAAGGAGGTGGCGCGGCAGGGACACACGGTCGCCACCCACACTTGGTCGCACGCCAACCTGCAGGTCCTGCCGCAAGACAAGGTTGTGGACGAGATCGAGCTCGGCCTCAGCTCGGTCCAGCATGCCCTGGGCAAGCCGGTCGCACCGTTCTTCCGCTTCCCCTACCTCAGGGATACGCCGCCGGCGCTCAACCACCTCAAGACCCGACAACTGGCCGTCTTCGGCATCGACATCGACAGCCGCGACTTCGAAACCAAGGACACCACCATCGTCTTGGAGCGCGTGCTGCGCGAGCTGGCCGCCAGGCGCAAGGGCATCCTCCTGTTCCACGACATCCACGCCTCTACAGCCCGCGCCCTGCCGCGCATCCTGCAGGCGCTAAACGCTCGGGGCTTCAGGGTGGTGCACGTGGTACCCAAATCCGCCACCGAAACGCTCGCCCAGTACGACGCGCTGGCGCAGGAGGCGGCCGAGCGGCGCCGCGTGGCCGCCACCAACCCGCTCGCCAAACGCGC
>JAFMSC010000128.1 GCA_017353825.1 Hyphomicrobiaceae bacterium
CGGCGGTGGCAGATCGACGCCCGCGCGCCTCGCCTCGGAAAGGCCGATGGCGACGGCCTGCTGCGGCGACCGCGCGCCGTGCTTGCCGCGACGGATCTTGTGGACCTCCGCGCGCACGAACTGGCCGGCTTGCGTAGTTGCCGCCTTGCCTGCGCGCTTGGCTTTGCGCGCCCTCTCGATGGTGCGTTTCTCAGGCATGACACCCACTCCCGCAGCCTCGCAGGTGCGACCCGAGCACACCTTGCTGAGCTTTACCCGAATTCACACACGGGCAGAACGCACACATTGCCCTTTTGATCCGCAAGGGCTCGACGTGGGAGGTGCCGTTGGTGCCCGCGGTGGTGCCCGCGGTCCGGCTGCAAGGCTGTCCTCAACCCGTGAGGAGCCGATAAACCATAACCGCAATCGGCACGCGTTGCGGTTTTCGTCGTGGCCAGCGTGGCAGCTCAAAGCCGCCCGCCTCGATACCAGGGGTGCAATACGAATACGCGACCTTGAGAGGGAGCGAAGGGATTACCCAACGCAGGCCGGCGCCGTGGGTGGTCACGACCCTCGCAGGTTTCAACGCCGCCGTTCCCGGCGCCGCGCTGCTCGCGGTGCGTGTCATCGCCTCGTGCGGTGATAGACGGCACGGGCAACTGGCCGGCATGGCCTACGCGCGTCGGCGCGCAGCCTGGGCGCGCATCTATTCCCGTTTCAACAAGGTGGTTTGCCGCATCGTCGCCGTGTGCCGCTTCGACATGAAGACGTGCAGAAGGAGACGTTCAGAAGGGCCGCTTCCTCGGCAACAATCATTGGTCGGCCGCTGTGGCCTCGATCGGGCTCCGGGGCCCAGCCGCGCTTCCCTCGCGCCAGATGTGGTAGCCGTAGCTGCGCAGGGCGTGCATTACGGCCTCCGGGTCGAGTTCCGCCGGAAGCGGTTCGTCGAGGTCGAACACCCTGCGCAGGCGCCAGCCGGCGTACCACGCGGCGCCCGGCGGAATGTTCGTGGCGTCCCTGTCGAAAGAGACCGCAAACAGACCCTCATCGTTCCTGCATTGGAACAGGTAGGCCATCGAAGCGCGGCGAGCGCCCGAAGCCCAGAGTGCATTCATCCGTTCCATTGGACTTCAACAATGCCTGGCCCAATGGGTTCCAGGCCCAGCGAATGTGGCAGCACGGTCGTGAGTCGGACGAATGCTCCACGCTTCCTTGGCGCGCGGTCCTCTTTCGTCCACGGTCGGCCGGTGCCGTCCCTCCCTGCCGCGCTGCCGCCGGCACCTTCCCTGAACCCTTTTCCACCCTAGGCCGTCTCGTCCGGGTAGTCCATGGGCCGGTCCATGCCTTGGGCCTGTCCATGCCATGAGCCTGTCCATGCCATGGACCGGTCGATGCCATGGGCTCGATGGGCTGCGGCCTTCGAGGTTTGGCGGAGGCAAAGGCGGGGCGCCCTACAGTCATGCTCGCGCCTGGGTGCGCACCCTCGAGGCCATTCGAGCCCGGGGAACTGCGGTGGCGGCCTCGCGTTTTCGCATTGGCAAGCGCCAGAGGATGGGCCAAGCCGCGGAACCCGGCAGTTGGGCCAACCCGCGGAACGCGGCAGGAGCACGGCCATGAGTGCCACCGGGGCTCGACGTTCTCAACAAGACGGTGCGACCGACATCTGGCTCGGGGAGATCCAACTCCAAGATCGGACCCGGACCGGCGCGGCGCCGGCATGTCCTTGGCGCCGCGCGCGTAGGCTCGCGCGACTGGGAAGGGGTCAACGGCGCCCTGTCGAAGCCGGTGTGCCGGCCGTGTGCGGACAGCGCAACGGAACTGGAAAGCAATTGCCTGAACGATCGCTAGAAAGGACGGAGCTATGAGAGTGAGCGAAGTCATGACACGCGATGTGCGCATCGCCAATCCAACCGACACCATCCGCCAGGCCGCCCAGACAATGGCGGCGATCGACGCCGGGGTCATCCCCGTCGCCGAGAACGACCGGCTGGTGGGCATGATCACCGACCGCGACATCGCCGTGCGTGCTGTCGCCGCCGGCAAGTCGCCCGACGCCTCGATTCGAGAGGTGATGAGCACGGACGTGTGCTACTGTTTCGACGACCAGGAGATCGGCGACGTGGCCACCAACATGGCCGGTATCCAGGTGCGGCGGCTGCCCGTGGTCAACCGCGACAAGCGGCTCGTCGGCATCTTTTCACTGGGCGATATCGCGCGGGCGCACAACCAGGATCAGCCCGCCGTGCAGGCGCTGTGCGGTATCTGCGAGCCGGGCGTGCAGCACTCGCAGGCCGGCGACGGGCAGGCACGGGCATAAGTGCGATCGGTGGTGCGCAGCAGGGATCACGCCAAGTCGCGAGGAAGCAGGTCGCGAGGAAGTAGCTCGCGCGCCAGCAAGTCCGGTGAGCAAAGACGTGATGACGCCCTAGAGATGACCTTCCCAGCGAGCGATCCGCCGGCATCTGGGCGCGCCACCGGCACGGAGCCGCCGGGGCGGCCCCCGGACCGGAGGGCCCCCGTCGTCTCCGAGGAGGAGATTGAGCGCGCTAGGCGCGGAGGTCAGCGGATCTCCGCCAGGTAGTAGCCGCCTGGCAGATGGACGTGGGCGAGGCGCCATTCCACTGGACGGCGGCCACCCATCATGACGAGGACGCGGTCAAGTACGACGACGTGCGTTCCTGGCGCCGTGCCGAGCATGTTGGCCACGGCAACCGGAGGTGCTGCCGCATACACCCGCTCGCGCGCATTGCCCAGGAGCACGCCGTACTCGTGGGCAAGCGCGGCGATCTGGTCGGCTGTCTCGCGCCTTGCTTCCAGGCCAGGAAAGAGGTCGGCGGGCAGCACGGACTCCTCAACCGCGAACGGCGCCCCGCGATGCATCCGCACGCGCTTCAGCCGGTACACGTCGTCTCCGGCAGCCAGCTGGAGGCGGTCGCGCTCGACCTCCCCGGCCGCCCCTCGCGCGATCTCCGACGACTTGAGCTGTCCGCGCACGCGCTCGCCGTCAGGGCCATGCACCATCGTGAAGCGCGTGGCCAGCTCTGCCGAGCAGGGGTCGCTCACGAACGTGCCGCGACCCTGCTGACGCACGATGAGGCGGTCCGTCTCCATCATCTGGAGGGCCTTACGCACGGTGCCGGCGCTGACGCCGATCTCGCGCGCGAGGTCGCCCTCGCTTGGAATGGCGGCGCCCGGCAATAGGCCGCCGCTTGCGATGCGCTCTGCAAGCGCGTCCCGCACCTGCAGGTAAAGCGGTCGATTAGAAAATGTCACTGGGTTCCCCACGCAGCACTTAGGATTGGCCCGAGTCTAAAGCATGAGCTCCGCCGTGTAACCCGCAACTGTTGCGAAGGTTCCGCGCGAGCAGACGTTTTCGCTTGAGGTTGCCAATCGAGATGCCGTGAACGCCGGCACAGATCGGCTGCCGCGAACCGCTGTCGCGCGCTGGGCGGAGAGATGAACCGCCTGGTATCTGAGCAGCGCCCTGGTATGAGCTCCCTGGCAGTGCAACGGCTGCGGAACCGATCCGTCGCCAGGCGCGGCCACTCAACAAACGTCGAAGCGTTGGCAAGCCTGAGTTGGTTTTGCGGGCTGTGCGACCCGGGCAGGGCTAGGCTGCCGGCCGCTCGTCGTCCCAGACCTTTTCGGGCATGGGCAGCCCGGCGAAGGCGGCGGGCCCGAGCGGTCCGTTGGGCGGGATCCCCAGCATGCCGAGCACCATCATCATCTGGCGCACGTGCTGGCCAGAGTGCCAGGTGGTGCGCTCCAGGAACTCGTGTAGCGTCACGTCGCCGTAATAGACGTTGGCTTTGCGCGCGAAATCCGTGGTCTGCCCGGGCCCGTCCCACCAGGCCTCGAAACGCGTGAGCACGTCCGCCCCGTAGCCGAGGATTTGGGCCTTCCCGTCCTGCCCCGGCGCCGGGATGCGGCCATAGACGCCTTCCTTCATGGGCAGGCCCTGCACCTCGTGCTCCAGGAACGCATCGGCGATGTTGAAGGTGTGGTAGGCGAGCTGGGCGTAGCTGCGCGGCCGGTGGGGCAGCAGGGTGCCGAGCTTGGCATCCGGGATTTGCGCGAACAGCCGTTGCGCCGCTTGTTGGATGGTGACGAGCCGCGCCGCCAGCTGCTCGGGCGGTAGGATCTGCGCGCCGCCCCAGGGAATGCCGGCCACGCGCGCCACGTCGCGCAGCACCTGGCCGTTGGCCCAGTCATTCCCGCGCCGCACGATTGGTACGGAGCGCACGCCCAGGGCGGCCAGCTCGGCGAATGCGTCCTTGTCTTCCAGCACGTTGACCGACACGAACGGCACGCCGTGCTTGGCGAGGAACTCCTTCATCCTGAGGCAGCTGGTGCAGCCCGGCTGCCAGTAGGCTTTCACGATCGCGGCGTCGGTGGTGGTGGCGGGCATTTTCGTCCTCCTCGGCTTCCGCGGAGGATACTGTCTTCCCGGACCTGCGCAAAGCGGAAGCGAAGGCGGCCGACCCCTCCCGCCTTCTGCGACATTGGAGGCGGCCTGGAACCAACGCCGTCCATCCCCAATTACAAGCACAGTGCAGCGACGCGCAACCTGTGCTCGCTGGGAGCTGGTATGTGCGGCTGCTCGCTGGGAGCTGGTGTGTGCGGCCCGAAGACGGGGCACGCGCGGGGCCGACCGCGATGGGGTAAACTTATCGCGTAAGCTCATGGGATGAGCTCATGGGGTAAGCTCATGGGGTAAGCTCATGGGGTAAGCTCTGGGGTGAGCTTGAGCGGTATGGCCCACGAGGTCCACCCTGCGCGAGGCCGCGGATTATCCCGCAACGGTCGCGCCGTGTCTGCTGCCGCCACCGTGGTTGTGCAACCGAGGATCGTCCGTGCGTCCGTCTGCCCATGATTTCCCTCTCCACCGGCCCGTGCGCGAGGTGCAGCCGCGGACAAGCGTGCGCTTCAGCGGAGTTGACCTGTGCCTTCATGAGCTGATGTCGGCACTGCCGGCGGCGATCTACACCACCGACGCTGCCGGCCGCATTACCTTCTACAATGCGGCGGCGGCGCAGCTTTGGGGATGCCAGCCGGAGCTGTTCGAGACGGAGTTCTGCGGGTCGTGGAAACTCTACTGGCCGGATGGAAGGCCCATGCGTCACGACGAATGCCCGATGGCCGTGGCGCTGAGAACGGGTAAGCCGGTACGCGGGCTTGAAGCGGTGGCCGAGCGCCCGGACGGTACGCGCGTTCCGTTCATTCCCTATCCCACGCCGCTCCGTGACGCCGCCGGCCAGCTCATCGGAGCGATAAACATGCTGGTCGACACCAGCGACCGCAAGGCGTTCGAACAGACCGCACGCGCACACACCGGGCTGTTTGAGACCCTGAACGGCATCGCCAAGGTCTCCAGCGAGCTGGACCTGCGCCGTATCGAGCAGATGGTGACGGACATCGCCGTCAAGGTGAGCGGCGCTGAGTTCGGCGCCTTCGTGGGAGGTGCCGGCGTGGGAGGTGCCGGGGACGGGCGCGACAGCGGCAGCGCGATTCTGGCGGTGTCCGGTACGAGCCGCGAGGCTTTCGAGGCGCTGGGGCTCACCCGCAACGCCGGCCTGGGCGCGACCCTGCGCCCTACGGTCACAGGCGCAGACGATGCCCGCGGGCACGCGCGCCGCATGGACGGCGGGCCTGACCGCGCGCCACTCGCTGACGAGGTGCGCGTGGCGAGCCATCTCGCGGTTCACATCGCTTATCACGGCAAGGGGCACGGAATGCTCGTGCTCGCCCACGCGCAGCCCGGCGTCTTCACCGAGCAGACCGAAAGCATGGTCGCCGGCATCGCCGCGCTCGCGGGCATCGCCATCGAGAATGCCAGCCTCTATGCCAGCGAACGGCAACTCGCGACCATCGTCGAGACGTCGACCGATGCCATCGTCAGCAAGGACCTGAACGGTATCGTCAGGTCCTGGAACCAGGGGGCCGAGCGGCTGTTCGGCTTCACGGCCGCGGAGATGGTGGGCCGGTCCGTAACCAACCTGATCCCGCCCGAGCGGCAGGACGAGGAGGACACCATTCTTGGGCGCATCCGCCGCGGCGAGCGCGTGGAGCCCTACGATACCGTCCGTGCTCGCAGGGACGGCACGCTGGTCGACATTTCCCTCGCAGTCTCGCCCGTCAAGGACGCGGAAGGCCGGATCATCGGCGCCTCCAAGATCGCCCGCGACATCACCGAACGCAAGCAGGCACAGGCCCGGCAGGAGCTGCTGACGTGCGAGGTCCAGCACCGCACCAAGAACCTGTTCGCGGTGGTGCGCGCCGTGGTCGCGCGCAGCTTTGCCGGCAAGAGGACCGTCGAGGAGGCGCAGGCGTCCGTGCTCGACCGGTTGCATTCGCTGGCGCAGACGCACGTGATGCTGCTCGACGAAGACTGGAGCGGTGTCGACCTCGCCGAGGTGGTGCGCACCGAGGCCCGCCCCTATCCCGGCCGCATAGCGATCGACGGGCCGCAGATCATCCTCGATCCGCAGGCGGCGCAGAATTTCGCGCTGGCCGTGCACGAGCTCGCGACCAACGCCGCCAAGTACGGGGCGCTGTCGAACGGCACGGGTCAGGTTCTGGTCGCGTGGGAGGTGAATGAGCTCAACGGCGAGCGCCGGTTTCGCTTCTGTTGGATGGAACGCGATGGCCCGCCCGTATCTCCGCCGCGGAGCAAGGGATTTGGCAGCGCCGTGCTCGAGCAGATGATGGCCGACTATTTCGATGACCCGCCGCGGATCGAGTTCGCCCCATCCGGCATCAGGTACGAGCTGCGCGGCGCGCTGAAGGCACTGACGGGCAAGGCATAGTTGCTGCTGCGGGCGGCCAGGCGCCGGCCCGCCGCACGTTTCCAAGGTTTCGCGCAGCCGGAGCTGCAGCCGGAGCTGGAGTCTCCACCGCGCTGATTGAGGATATCGTCGAGGGTCGCTCGATCGCCGCGGCCGCCTGAGCGCCGATCCTTTCCGCGCGCAGGTCTACGCCGTCGCGATGGCTGGACCCGCACCTGGGAACCCTCCCGAGCGCCTGTCGTTGCCGCAATAGGAGGCGGCAGGTCGAAGAGCGTACGCATGCAGCCCAGCGCACAGCCGCGCCCAAGTCCGTGGCTCGCCAGAGACACTGCCGCCGGCGGGCTCTCCGACCGCGGCTTCATCGTCACGTCGCTGGCGGCGATGGTGAAATGGGCGCGCACCGGATCTCTCATGTGGAACGAGTTCGGGCTTGCCTGCTGTGCGGTCGAGATGATGCAAACGGCGATGCCGCGCTACGACATGGAGCGCATCGGCGCCGCCCCGCGCGGGTCTCCGCGCCAATCGGACCTCCTCATCGTGTCGGGCACGCTGTGCAACAAGATGGCGCCCGCCCTGCGCAAGGTCTACGACCAAATGCCGGAGCCGCGCTATGTCATCTCCATGGGCTCCTGTGCCAACGGCGGCGGCTACTACCACTACTCCTACGCCGTGGTGCGCGGCTGCGACCGGATCATCCCGGTCGATGTCTATGTGCCGGGTTGTCCGCCCACGGCCGAGGCGCTGCTTTACGGTGTTTTGCTCCTGCAGCAGAAGATCCGCCGCACCGGAATGATCGAGCGCTGATAGCCAGGCCGGCGCAGGCTGCCAGCTGCCCCAGGTACCAAACGAGGCCTGACATGCGAACGCCGCTGCGCATCACCTACAAGAGCACCGAGACCTCCCCGGCATTCGACGCGCTAATCCACGAGCGCGCGGACCGGCTGGAGCGGCTGCACCCGAGGATCACGGGCTGCCGTGTGGTGGTCGAGGTTCCCTACCGAAAGTCTGGAACCGGCAAGGTGGCGCTGGCCGTGGACGTGGAGGTGGACGTACCGAGCCGCAACACGGTGGTCGGCAAGGACGTCGAGGCGCGCCGCGAAAAGAAGGAGGATCATACAATCACCATCAATCGCGCGTTCGACGCCGTCGAGCGTCAGCTGTCGAAGATCACCGAGGTTCTCCGAGACCGGGAGGCCAAGAACCACGAGGCGGCCGGGGAGAGCGGTGTCGTGGTGCGGGTGTTTCCTGAGGAGGGTTACGGGTCCATCGAGGTGAGGGACTCGCCCGAGCTCACCTTCACGCGCAATGCGGTGGTCGGCGATCTATTCGACGAACTGGAGGTCGGTATGGTTGTACATGTGACGCGGGCCACGACGGAAGGTCCCATGGGCCCGCAGGCCAGATCGGTGCGGCTTCTTGGGCGGGCCAAGAGCGCGAGCTGATGCAATGGAGCATCGCGCATGACATCGGGAGCCCGAGCTTTGCCTCACGTCCATCGGCCGCGGTAGCGGGCGATGCGCTCCAGGCGCGCCACGTAGAGGGAAGCCTCGTGCGCCTGCCGCCGCCGCAGCCGGCGCACGAACGGCCACAGCAGGAGGCTGCCGAGCACCAAGAGGAGGGCCGAGCTCCATGGCCGCGTCCTGATTGGCTTGTCGGAATCCTTCTTCAGCAGAATTGGCATGCCGGTGTGCCGGTATCCGCTGATCCAGTTGGGCGGCACCAGCGGCACGACGTCGCCGCGGTTGACGACGCGGTAGTGCGGCGCCTTGACGATGACCGGGAAATCGGCACCGCCCACCCGCGGCGCCCCGAAGGTGTAGACCGCGGCGATGCGGTCACCCAGCTCGTCGGTACCGCCGTAAGCCGCCGCCGCCACCAGCGCGAGTGCACCGCCCAGCGAGTGCCCGGTCAGGTAGATGGGGAGCCCCGGGTTCTGCGCGACGAGCCGCTCGCGTAGCTGGCGCTCGATGTTCTGGAACGCGTCGTAAAAACCCCTATGGACCTTGACCGCGCGCTCGCCCACGTTGACGCGCTGCACGAAGATGTTGAGGTCGGTCAAAACGTCGTACCGACTACTGGTGCCGCGGAATGCGACCACGACGAACTTGTCGGTTTCCGCGACGACGGCGTCGGTGCCGCCCGCCGACACGGTCTCGAACGGCACGGCGCGTCCGCGCCTCAGCGTGCCTTCGAGGACGGCGCGTTTCGCGTTGTCGTCCCAATCGATATAGGCCAGCATGGCGAGCTTCGCGAGCAGGGCCGCCGTGCGGTCGGAGTAGGCCGCACGCCGCGTGGGAATGGCGTCGACGTCGTGTGGCGCAATGGGGGCCACCTCAAACAGCAGTGCATCGGCGTTCTTGATCTCCTCCACGCACGCGCGCTTGAACTGCTCGAGCGCAGCGTCCCTCTCGGCTTCGAGCTGGGACAGGCGCGCCCGCTGGCTGTCAACGAGCTTGTCATAGCTTGCAAGGCGCTCGGCAAACGCCGCGACCCAGGCCTCAGGCCGATCAAACAATCCGTACGAACGACTCATTGTGCTAACCCCCGATGGGCCCGGACGGGCCCGGCGACAGACAATAGCCATTCCTGCCGGCATTCTCCACACAGATGGCCTCGATCACCGGCCGCGAAGGCTCAGCGCACAGCGCTGAGCCGATGCGGATGAGCGCATTCCCCTTGCTGTCAAGGCAGCTGATCATGGGGCGTGGTCATGCGGCGCTTGGGGCTGTCACGACATCGCCCGGCAATGCCCGTGCCTTTCCCCCTGAGGTGAGCGATGAGGCTATCGAGATCGTCCGCTTCGAGGGCGATGGTCGCGCCCCCGCGGGCGCGGGGGGGG
>JAFMSC010000129.1:0-8444 GCA_017353825.1 Hyphomicrobiaceae bacterium
CATGGGATTCATGGGGGGCCCGGCTTGGACCTGCCGATGTCCGTCATGAGTACGAACGGAGGATCGGGCTCGTTTTCAGGCTGCCTAATTGGCCGCAACCTTGGGCCTCTCGATCTCGCCCTTGGCAACTTCCCTGCGCAGCCACTTGCGGTGGTGGCGCCACCCGTATCCGCCCGTCACCGAGCCGCGCGTCATGCCGCTCAGCGTGCCCCGCACCCAGATCGCCGCATAGACATGGATGATCCAGATCGCAATGGCAAGCACCGCGGCCACGGCGTGGATCACGGCCGCCAGGCGCTTCACTTCGATGGTCGGATAGATGCCCGTCCAGTCCCGGACATAGCCCAGCCCCTGCTCCCACAGGCCGACGCCGGTGATGAAGAGGGTGCCCACCAGGACGAACTGCGACCAGAACACGAACTTCTGGCCGGGGTTGTATTTGCCGATCTCAGGCAAATACTGATCCTCGGCCGCGAGCACGTGCTTGATGCGTCTCAGCCAAACCAAGTCGGTGAACTCGGGCAGGTTCTGCCAGAAGAACCGGAAGAAGAGCCCCAGGAAGGCGACGGCCAGGATGAGACCCAGCATCGGGTGCAGCCAGCGTACCACCCGGCCGCCGCCGAACAGGGCGCTCAGGGGGAAGAGCGCGGGGACGAACAGCGACAGCCCGCTCAAGAGGAGCAGGACGAAGGTTATGGCCACGATCCAGTGGTTGATCCTGGCACTGCCTGAGTAGCGGGGAACGCGAATGTGTTGCTTACGTCCGTCGGTCATGTGCCGCCTCCTGCGAGCCGGTCAGCGCTCTCCTCATCCTGTTGGGTAACGCGGTTCGGGCCTTGCAGCAGGTGATGCAGGACGCCGGCTGCTGCGGTGAGCCCGATAATGGCAAGGCCGGCGTATTTGCCCATGCCCTTCCACAGCTCGACGAGCGGACTGATCCGCGGGTTGTCGGGAAGCCCGGCATAGATGTGCGGCTGATCCAAATGATGCAGTACGTACATGACGTGAGTGCCGCCGACGCCGGGCGGGTCGTAGAGGCCTGCGTTCCTGAAACCGCGCGACTTCAAGTCCTTGATGCGCAGGTCAGCCCACTGCTTCATCTCCTGCTTGGTGCCGAACACGATCGCTTGCGTCGGACATGCCTTCTGGCACGCCGGGCCCTGGCCCACCGCAATGCGGTCGGAGCACAACGTACACTTGTAGACCGTGTTGTCCTTCTTTGAGATGCGCGGGATGTTGAACGGGCAGCCCTTGATGCAGTAGCCGCAGCCGATGCAGTTCTCGTGGATGAAGTCCACGATGCCGTTTGAGTACTGCACGATCGCTCCAGGCGATGGACAGGCCTTGAGACAGCCCGGATCGGCACAGTGCATGCAGCCGTCCTTACGGATCAACCACTCCAGGTTCTGCGTGTCGGGGTTCACCCATTCGGTGAAACGCATCACGGTGAGGCTGTCGGCCGTCAGGTCCAGCGGGTTGTCCAATACTCCGTGGTTGTAGCCGATCTCCTCGCGCAGGTCGTTCCACTCCAGGCAGGCCGCCTGGCACGCCTTGCAACCGATGCATTTGGATACATCGATGAGCTTGGCCACCGGGGTGAGCTGGCGCGCCGGCGGCTCGACCGTTGAGGCCGACCGCCGCACGAGGTCCTGGGCTCCGTAGGTCGCCGGACCCGGCGTGACGTTGGGATTGGGAAGTGGGGGAAACATGTGCGCACCTCCCTCTTATGCCACCGGCCCGCTGATGGGCTCGACATCGACCAGGAACGCCTTGTATTCCGGGGTTTCGACGTTGGCGTCACCCACGTAGGGGGTGAGCGAGTTCGGCCCGAAGCCCCTCCTCGCCGCGCCGGTGAAGCCCCAGTGCAGCGGCACGCCGACGATGTGCACCGTCTTGCCGTCGCAGGTGAGCGGCCGGATGCGCTTGGTGACCATGGCTTTCGCCTCGATCGAGCCGCGCTTGGACCATACCCGCACCCAGCCTCCGGACTTGATGCCTTTCTCTTTGGCCAGCTCCTCGCCGATCTCGATGAAGAACTCGGGCTGCAGCGCGGCATTGACCTTTACGTGCTTGGTCCAGAAGTGGAAGTGCTCGGTGAGCCGATAGGAGGTCGCCGCGTAGGGGAACTCCTTGGCATCACCGAACTGCTCCAGGTCGCCGCGGAACACGCGCGCCGCCGGATTGCCCCGCACCTTGGGTGCTAGCACGTTGACGGCCGGTGATTCGAACGGCTCGTAGTGCGCCGGGAACGGCCCTTCGCGCATCATGCGGCGAACAAACAGCCGCCCCACACCCTCCGGGTTCATGATGAAGGGCATCACCACATCCGGCTTGGCGTTGGGCGCGATGTCGGGCACGTCGTAGCCCGTCCACGTGCTGCCGTCCCACTCCATGAGCTTGCGGCTCGGGTCCCATGGCTTGCCCTCAAGGTCCGCCGACGCCCGGTTATACAGGATGCGGCGGTTCGCGGGCCACGACCAGGCCCAGTTCGGGTAGGCGCCCGTGGAATCCGGGTCGTTGGTGCTGCGGCGGGCCATGTTGTTGCCGGCCTCGTTGAAGGCGCCGGAGTAGATCCAGCACGCGCAAGCGGTCTTGCCGTCCTCGCGCAGGGCCGCGAAGCTCACCACCTGCTTGCCCTTGGAAAGGATCACCTTGCTCGGGTCGGCCGGGTCGGTGATGTCAGCGGTGGCATAGCCGTTGAACTCCTTGGCAAGTTCCTCCGGGCTTGGGCTGCCGGGGTCCTTGTAGCGCCAGTCGAGATTGAGGATCGGTTCGGGAACCTTGCCGCCCTCCTTCTGATAGAGCTCCTTGAGCCGCTGGTAGAGCTGGCCCATGATCCAGTTGTCTGACTTGGCCTCGCCTGGCGGGGTGCCACCGGCCCAATGCCACTGCAGCCACCGCCCTGAGTTGGTGAGAGAGCCTTCATCCTCGGCGAAGCAGGTGGTGGGCAGCTCGACGACCTCGGTCTGGATGGTGGCCGGGTCCACGTCGTTGTGGGCCCCATGGTTCTCCCAGAACCGCGCCGTCTCCGTCTGCAGCGGATCCATGACGATGAGGAACTTGAGCTTGGAGAGCGCCGCCGTGATCTTGCGCCGGTTGGGGAACGCCAACAGCGGATTGAAGCCCTGGCAGAAGTAGCCGTTGATCTTGCCCTGGTGCATCAGCTCGAAGGCGCGCAGGACATCGTACTGAGGCACGTCGAGCTTGGGCAGCCAGTCGTAGGCGAAGTTGTTGTTGGCCGTCGCGGCGTCGCCCCACATCGACTTCAAGAAGCTCACGAAGAACTTCTTGTAGTTCTGCCAGTAGCTCGTCTGGTTCGGCAGCAACGGCTTGAAGCCGCGCGTCGACATGTAGTCATCGAAGCTCGTCTCACGCTCGGTGGGCAACGTGAGGTAGCCCGGGATAAGGTTCGACATCAGCCCGAGGTCGGTCAGCCCCTGGATGTTGGAGTGACCGCGAAGGGCATTCATGCCGCCGCCGCGCACGCCGATGTTGCCCAGGATGAGCTGCAGCATGGCCATGGCGCGGATGTTCTGCGAGCCCTTGGAGTGCTGGGTCCAGCCGAGCGCGTACATGGACGTCATGTATTTGTCGCGCGCGGAGGTCTCGGCGATCATGCCGCAGATCCGCAGAAACGTGTCCTTGGGCGTGCCGCAGATGCGCTCCACCAATTCGGGCGTATAGACCGAGACGTGCGCTTTGAGGAGATTCCACACGCAGCGCGGGTTCTTTAGCGCATCGTCTCTCACCACGTGGCCGTCGGCGTCGAGCTCGTATTCCCAGGAGTCTCGCTGGTAGTCCCGACGGATCTCGTCGTAGCCGGTGAACAGCCCGTCCTGGAAGCCGAAGCCCTCCTTCACGATGAAGGTCGCGTTGGTGAAGTTCTTCACGTACTCCCACTGCACCTTGTCGTTCTCGATAGCGTAGTTTTGGACGCCGAGGAGGAAAGCGATGTCGGTGCCTTGGCGGATCGGTGCGTACACGTCGGCCACCGAAGCGGAGCGGGTGAAGCGCGGATCGATGACGATCAGCTTCGCGCCGCGGTTGTGCTTGGCCTCCGTGACCCATTTGAAGCCGCACGGGTGGGCCTCGGCGGCGTTGCCGCCCATGATGACGACGAGGTCCGTGTTCTTGATGTCGGTCCAGGAGTTGGTCATCGCACCGCGGCCGAACGTCGGAGCCAGACTGGCTACCGTCGGGCCGTGTCAGACACGCGCTTGGTTGTCGAACACCAGCATGCCGGTCGCGCGCACCACCTTGTAGGTGCACCAGGCCGTCTCGTTGGTGGTCGCCGAGGCCGCCAGGAACCCCGTGCTGATCCAACGGTTGACGGTGGTGCCGTCACCGTTGACCGCCATGAAGTTGGCGTCGCGGTCGTCCTTCATCAGGCGGGCAATGCGGTCGAGCGCCTCCTGCCAGGAGATGCGTTCGAACGTGTTGGAGCCGGGCCTGCGGATCTGCGGATACCGGGTGCGCGTCTGCGATTTGACGAAATCGAGCAGCGCGGCTCCCTTGGGACACAGGGTGCCTCGGTTGGTGGGGTGATCGGCGTCGCCCTCGATGTGGTAAATGTCGGCGCGCTCGCCCTTTTTGAGGTCTCCGCGGCTATACATGATGATGCCGCACGCGACCGAGCAATAGGTGCAGGTGTTGCGGGTTTCGGTGGCCGATGCGAGCTTGAACGGCCTGGCATGCGCGGCAACTTCTGCTTCCGCCTCGCCAAAGCCCATGGCGGCAATCGCCGACCCCGCCACGCCAGCCCCAGCCAGCTCCATGAAATGCCGGCGGGAGACTTCGATGTTCATGTGGTGCACTCCTCCTCGGCGCTGCCGCCGGATGAGAATTGTGCTATACGAGCCAAGATCTTAGTGCGTTATCTTAGGACGTTGCCCACATCTGGTCAATTTTGCGACGCAATATAGACACATTCGTCGATTTGCCGTCTTGACCGCTACATGCAGCTTGCTGAGTTATCGATCCCGGTCACCCGATCCCAGTCCCTGATCACCAGTCCCTGATCACCAGTCCCCGATCCCAGTCCCTGATCACCAGTCCCTGATCCCAGTCCCCGATCCCAGCGCTGGCCTTCGGCCCGAACGTCGGAGGCCTTTCCCGTCCTGTGTGGGTACCTGGAGGGCCGACCGGTGCGGCCGGCCTCGTCAGCGGGGGCTGGGCCGGGAGTAGAGTGGGTCCCAATGCTGGCGCGCACGACTGGGCCACGACTGGGCCTTGACTGGGCCTTGACTGGGCCGTGACTGACCCATGACTGACCCATGACTGGGGGGCCACCTGCGCGCGATCGTCTGGTGCTTGGAGGGGCTTTCCGCGGCCGCCTTGCCGCGCTCCAGGCCGCCCTGCGGGCAATTGACCGCCCCTGAGTGTCATCTTATTTGAGCGCCATGGCTTTACTTCCCATCATCACCTTGCCCAACCCCTTGTTGCGCAAGATGAGCGTCCGCGTGGAGCGCGTGGATGACGCCCTACGCCGCCTGGCCGACGACATGCTGGAAACCATGTACGAGGCGCCCGGCGTGGGCCTTGCCGCGGTGCAGGTGGGCATCCCGCGCCGGCTGATCGTGATCGATGCCTCGGGCAAGGACGAGGAGCGGCGGCCCCTGGTGCTGATCAACCCCGAGATCCTGGAGCTTGGGCCGGACATGCGCCTGCATGAGGAGGGCTGCCTGTCGATCCCCGACGTGCGCGTGGAGATCGAGCGGCCGGGGTCGCTGCGCGTGCGGTATCTGGACCGGGAGGGCAAGCTCAAGGAGCTGCGGGCCGAGGGGCTGCTCGCCACCGCCATCCAGCATGAGATCGACCACCTTAATGGGCGCTTGATCATCGATTTCCTGTCACGGCTCAAGCGCGACATCATCGTGCGCAAGTTCAAGAAGCAGGCGCGGACAGGGTCCGACCCGCAGGGTCTCACCGCTTGAGCCGCGAGGGGGCCGACCCCTCGTGTCGTAACGGTGCTCGCAATCGCCGGTTGGGAGGGAGGGGTCTCACCCCTTGATGCGCATCGTCTTCATGGGCACCCCTGATTTTGCCGTGCCGGCGCTGGTGGCGCTGCTGGCGGCGGGGCACCGGATTGCGGCGGTCTACACGCGCGCGCCGCAGCGGGCCGGGCGCGGCATGGAGGAGCGCAAATCGCCTGTACACCTCCACGCCGAGGGCGCCGGCCTTCCGGTCCTTACGCCGCGATCGTTGCGGGATGGGGCCGCGCAGCAAGCATTCGTCGCCCATGCCGCGGATGTGGGGGTCGTGGTGGCCTACGGCCTGATCCTGCCGCGCCCAGTGTTGGAGGCCCCCCGCCACGGGTGTCTCAACCTGCACGGCTCCGCCCTGCCGCGCTGGCGCGGTGCGGCACCCATCGCGCGCGCGGTCATGGCCGGCGATACCGCCACCGCCGCCTCGATCATGCGCATGGACGAGGGCCTCGACACGGGGCCCGTCTGTCTCGCCGAGCCAGTACCAATCGGGGCCGACACGACCGCGGGGGAGCTGCACGACATGCTGGCCGAGCGCGGAGCGGCGCTGATGGTAGAGGCCCTGGCCCGGATCGAGCGTGGCACACTCGCCTGCGTGCCCCAGCCCGCTGTCGGCATCACTTACGCCGCCAAGATCGACAAGGCCGAGACCGGCATCGACTTCACGCGCCGAGCGCGGGAGGTGCACAACCACGTGCGCGGCCTGTCACCCGTTCCAGGCGCATGGTTCACCGTTGGCGGGAAGGGCGAACGCATCAAGGTGCTGCGCACGCACGTTGCCCCCGGTTCAGGCGCGCCGGGAACGGTGCTCGACGCGGCCCTCACCATCGCATGCGGGGAGGGCAGCGTGCAGCTCTTGGAGCTGCAGCGCGCCGGCAAGCGTCCGATGGCCGC
The DNA here is from genome assembly GCA_017353825.1 of Hyphomicrobiaceae bacterium. Taxonomy (GTDB): domain Bacteria; phylum Pseudomonadota; class Alphaproteobacteria; order Rhizobiales; family Hyphomicrobiaceae; genus AWTP1-13. Next base: position 6,879 of record JAFMSC010000129.1, read on the forward strand.
GGCGGAGTTCCTGCGCGGCTTCGCGCTGCCACAGGGCACGCGGATTAGGTAGGGTCCTATCCGCCAGGAAACGCTATCGGCGGGGCGATGGGCTCGCTGTCGAGGCGTACGGCGATGCCTTCCAGGCCAGGCTTGGGGGGTGGGTACTCGCGCATCACGTAGGGATCGTGACCCGGCACGATGTGGCGCGGGGAGGGCGCCAGCCGCTCCAGCGTGCGGTAGGCGTCGATCATCTGGCCGATGTGGAAGGCGGTCGTGAACGGGCGGTTGGTGGCCATGTTCTCGTAGTAGTGGGTGGCGTCCGATGCCAGCACCAGCCAGCCACGGCGGGTATTGACGCGCACGCACTGCAGGCCGTCCGAGTGGCCGGGTGTCGGGTGCAGGCTAAGGCCTGGCGCGATCTCCACCTCGCCGCTGTGCATCTCCACGCGGCCTTTGAAGTTGAGCCGCACCATGCCCACCACGTCCTCCACGTGATAGCTGTGGCCGATGCGGGCGTAGCGCATGTACCTGCCGGTTGCATACGCCATCTCCCGCTCCTGCAGATGGAAACGCGCATTGGGGAGCTTGTGGAAGTTGCCCACGTGGTCATAGTGCATGTGCGTGAGCACGACGTCCCGCACCGCACCAGCGTCCACGCCGAGCAGCGTCAGGCTCTCGATCGGGCAGCGCAGGTGCGTGCGCTTGCGCTCTCGCGCCATCTCGGCCGTGAACCCCGTGTCGATGACGACGGCGCCGGCCGGCCCCACGGCCAGCCAGGTGTAGTAGTCCATGGGCATCGGCCCGTCGTGCGGGTCGCCGCCGATAAAATGATCGCGCCGCAGCGCCTCGCGGGTGGCGTAGCGCACCGCATAGACCTCGTATTCGGGCAGCCGGGCCTGCATCGACGGTTCTCCCTGGCATGACGTTGACGGCGGCCTATGAAAGCCGCGTCGGTTGATAGCAGCAGGCAAGGACGCGCGTCACGCTGCCTCGACAAGCCGATGGGCGATGGCTAGGGACTTGATCAGCAAGTGCAAGCCCGCCCTCACGTTGCCGTGAAACGTCGTCAGAAAGCCGGCTTTCATTGTTCTTAGAACACTCCAACGCGGTTATGCTGGGCACACGGAACTCGACATCGCACCCCATGCGAGCGTGTGCCAAAGAGGAGGATGATATGGCACGCCTGACCATCAACGGACAAACGCATACCATCGACACGGCCGCGGACACCCCGCTGTTGTGGGCCATCCGCGAGAACGTCGGCCTCACCGGCACCAAGTACGGCTGTGGTATCGGCCAGTGCGGCGCCTGCACGGTGCACATCGACGGGGAGGCGGTGCGCTCGTGCTCCCTGCCCGTCAGCGCTGCGGAAGGCAAGCAGATCGTGACCATCGAGGGGCTCGCATCGGGTGGCAAGCTGCACAAAGTGCAGCAGGCCTGGGTCGACCACGACGTGCCACAGTGCGGCTACTGCCAGGCCGGCATGATCATGGCCGTGGCGGCTCTCCTCAAGGACAAGCCCAAGCCCTCCGACGCCGACATCAACGACGCCATCACCAACATCTGCCGCTGCGGCACCTTCCA
>JAFMSC010000129.1:8454-9581 GCA_017353825.1 Hyphomicrobiaceae bacterium
GTGCGCGCGGCGATCCATGCGGCGGCGAACGCGTGAGGGGGAGGACGGCCATGACCCAGATGAACCAAGCCATGCACGTCAATCGGCGCACCTTCGTGGTTGGCGCCGCAGCGATGGCCGGCGGCGGCCTTGCGCTCGGCCTCGACATACCCTTCGGCGGCCCCGGCGCGACCCACGCCCAGGCGGCGGCAACCCCCGAGGTCAACGCGTGGGTGGTGATCAAGCCCGACGACAGCGTGGTGATCCGCGTGGCCCGCTCTGAGATGGGCCAGGGTACGATCACCGGCCTGTGCCAGCTCGTCGCCGAGGAGTTGGAGTGCGATTGGTCGAAGGTCTCCTACGAGTACCCGACGCCCGGCCAAAGCGTGAAACGCAACAAGGTCTGGGGGCCGTTTGGAACCGGCGGCAGCCGCGGCATCCGCACCTCGCACGACTACATGCGCAAGGGCGGCGCCGCCGCGCGCATGATGCTGGTCGAGGCGGCGGCCGACCAGTGGAAGGTGCCGGCTAGCGAGTGCGCGGCGGAAAACAGCGTCATCACCCACACACCGACCGGGCGCAAGCTCAGATACGGCGAGGTGGCCGAGGCAGCCTCAAAGCTGAAGCCGCCGGCTGACGTGCCGCTCAAGGACCCGAAGACCTGGAAGATCGCCGGCAAGGGCGTGAAGCGGCTCGATACCGCCGACAAGGTGGTGGGCAAGCAGGTCTACGGCATCGACCTCAAGCTGCCGGGGATGCTCAACGCCGCCATCAAGGAAAGCCCGGTGTTCGGCGGCAAGGTAAAGAGCTTCGACGCCGAGAAGGTCAAGGGCATGCCAGGCGTGCGCCACGTTCTCAAGGTGGGCGAGACCGCAGTCGCCGTGGTGGCCGATACCTGGTGGCAGGCCAAGACCGCCCTCGATGCGCTGCCCGTGGAGTTCGATGACGGCGGCAACGGCAACGTGTCGAGCACCACCATCGCCGCCATGCTGGCGGAGGGCCTCAACGCCGAGCAGGGCTTCGTCGGCAACGAGAACGGCAATGCCAAGGCGGCGCTGGGGAGTGCGGTGAAGAAGGTGGAGGCGATTTACGCCTACCCCTACCTGAACCACGCCTGCATGGAACCGATCAACGCCACCGCGCTCTAC
>JAFMSC010000130.1 GCA_017353825.1 Hyphomicrobiaceae bacterium
GACGGTGAGCGGAGATGGTGAGTCATGAGATGGTGAGTCATGAGATGGTGAGTCATGAGATGGTGAGTCATGAGATGGTGAGTCATGAGATGGTGAGTCATGAGATGATGAGTCATGAGATAGTAAGTTGTGAGATGGTGTGCGGTGAGATGGTTGAGATATAGCGGGTGCCTTGGGCACCCGAGGATGGACACTGCGCGGCGAAAGGACCGAGGATGACGACGCCACCTGCCCGGGCTGCGAATTGGCAACGGGCGGCCTCCATTAGTAAGCTCGGCACGAGACGTCTCACGTCTAGCTTGGCCCCCTCGCTCAACGCGCGCACAACTTGAACGCCATCGCACGGCTCGCCATCGCATCCGATGCCCCCCGTTCTCCTTGACCTGAAGCACCTCGTGGAATACGCCGGCCTGCGCCTCATCGTGGCCGTGGTTCGCGCCCTGCCCTTGGAGACCGGGGCCAATATCTCCGGCACGCTCTGGCGGCAGCTGGCGCCCTTCAATCGCCGCCACAAGCGGGCCCTCGCGAACCTCGCCATCGCCTTCCCCGACAAGAGCAAGCGCGAGCGGGAGGCGATCGCCCGGGCGATGTGGGAGAACCTCGGCCGCGTGATGGCCGAGACCATGCAGATCGACCGCATCATGGCCGAGCCGGGCCGCATCCAGCTGCCGCCGGCTGGCCAGCGGATATTCGAGCGCTACAAGGACAAGATGGGGCCGGCCATCGGCGTGACGCTGCACATGGGCAACTGGGAGCTGGCGGCGTGGCCGTTTACGGTGGCCGGCAACAACCCCGCCGCCGTCTACCGCACGCTGAAAAACCCCTACGTGGACCGCTACCTGCGCGGCATGCGCAGCAACCTCTATCCGGGCGGGCTCCTGGGCAGGGGCCGCATCAACGGCAGCCGCGAGGAAGGGCAGAAAACCGCCCGACTCATTAGCGACTTCGTGCGCAAGGGCGGCCGGCTTGGCCTGGTGTGCGACCTCTACGACCGCGCCGGCCTTCCCGTGCCGTTCTTCGGCAAGCCGGCGGCCTCGGTGGCCATCGCGGGTATCATCGCGCGGCGCGTGGGCGCCCGCATCTGGATGAGCCGCTGCCTGAGACTCGGCAAACAGAGCCGGTTCATAATCGACTTCAAGGAGCTCAAGGTACCGCGCACCGCCAACCCCGCCGACGATGTGAAATGGGTAACGGCCGCCATGCAGCGCCAGTTCGAAGCCTGGGTCCGCGAAAACCCTGAGCAGTGGATGTGGAGCAACCGACGGTGGAGCTAACGAGCCAGACGCAAAAATCAAAAAATAATCCGGACGGAACGGACGTGCAAATTCTGACTTCTGATCTCTGGCTGCTGATGTTCTGCTGCCTTTGTCCCAATCCCTGGAACCTGACATGAACCGCACCCCGGCCAAGCACTTCGCCCCCCTCGCCATCGGCGCACCGGAGCCCTTCCGGCAGCTGCCGGTGCGTCTTGAGCGCATGCTCCACTTCGTGCCGCCGCATATCGACAAGATCCGGGCGCGGGTGGGAGAGCTGATCCCGCAGGTGGACGTGGTGTTGGGCAACCTGGAGGACGCCATTCCCGCCGACGCCAAGGAGGCGGCCCGGGCGGGCTTTATCGCCATGGCCCAAACGCACGAGTTCGGGGCCACCGGGCTGTGGACGCGCATCAATGCGCTCAATTCCCCCTGGGCGCTCGCCGACATCCTGGAGATCGTACCGGCGGTGGGCGCCAAGCTCGATGTCGTCATGCTGCCCAAGGTCGAGGGGCCGTGGGACATCCACTACCTGGACCAGCTGCTGGCGCAGCTGGAGGCTAGGCACGGGTTGCCCAAGCCGATCTTGATCCACGCCATCCTGGAGACGGCCGAGGGCGTCAACAACGTCGAGTCCATCGCCGCTGCCAGTCCGCGCATGCACGGCATGAGCTTGGGGCCAGCTGATCTTGCCGCCTCGCGCGGCATGAAGACGACGCGGGTGGGCGGCGGGCACCCGGCCTACGGTGTGCTGGCCGACCCCGGCTCCGACGGCAGCCCGCGCGCCTTCGTCCAGCAGGATCTGTGGCACTACACGCTGGCGCGCATGGTGGATGCCTGCCTCGCGCATGGGCTCAAGCCGTTCTACGGGCCGTTCGGCGACTTCGCCGACCCGGCCGCCTGCGAGGCCCAGTTCCGCAACGCCTTCCTGCACGGCTGCGCCGGCGCCTGGACCCTGCACCCCAGCCAGATCGAGATTGCCAAGCGCGTGTTCAGCCTCGACCCGGCCGAGGTGGCCTTCGCCAAGCGCATCCTCGAGGCGATGCCCGATGGCTCCGGCGCCGTCATGATCGACGGCAAGATGCAGGACGACGCCACCTGGAAGCAGGCCAAGGTGATCCTCGACCTCGCCAGGCTGGTGGCGGCGCGGGACCCGGAGCGCAAGGGCCTCTACGGGCTGCCAGGAGCTTGAGGACGCCAGAGACGGGAAATCGGAACGCGCCGAGATCGCGGCCCTGCGATTGCCGAATTCTGCCTTCCGCTGACACCGACCGCGTTGCCCTCTTGCCTCATTGACCGCCGCACGGCCGGGCCGCTATTCGAGTGAGGCTGCGGGCCGGGTTTGGCAGGACATGGGTAAGGTGAGAAGCGCCAAGTTCCGGGTCGGTCAAGTGGTGCGGCACCGCATCTACGACTTCCGGGGCTTGATCTTCGACGTTGACCCCGTCTTCAACAACACCGAGGAGTGGTGGCTCTCGATCCCCGTCGAGATGCGGCCGCGCAAGGACCAGCCGTTCTATCACCTGCTCGCCGAGAACGCCGAGACCGAGTACATCGCCTACGTGTCGGAGCAGAACCTGCTCCCCGACCTGTCGGGAAAGCCGTTACGGCACCCCCAGATCTCCGAGCTATTCGCCGTCGGCGAGGACGGGACCTACCGCTTCCTGCACGCGCACTGAGCGTTGCCAGGGTCCGACCGGAGAACCCGGTCAAGGAGCCGGCAGCCCTGGTGCCGAGCCCGACCGCCCATAGCATCTTTCGTCCGACGAGACCCCAAAGCCCAGTTCCAAAAACCCACACCCCAAAACAAAAGCGGCCGCCCGGAAGGACAGCCGCGTTTCGACTCCCTGGTCTGCCGCCTGCTACTTCTTCGGGCCTACGTTGGGCTGCATCTTTTGCAGCTCCTCCTGCTTCTTCTTGTACTCGGCCAGCAACTGCTGGCGGTGCTCGTAGATGCCCTTCATCATCTCGTTTTTGGCGTCCGCAAACTTCTTGGTGTCCGTCGGCGCGTTGGCGAGCGCCGAGGAGAAGGTCTTGAGGGAGACCTTGTGGCCGATCGGGCCCATGGGCGCTTGCACGGACTCCAACACAAACCCGGCAGAGCTTTTCAGCTTGCTAATGAAATCTGCGTTAGCCTCCATCTCGGCGATGCAGCCTGCGGGCCCGCAAATCGAATAGGTGAGCTTCCACTGGGAGCTCTTCAGCTTCTCCTCCTCGGCCTTCTCGAGCTTTTCGTTCTTCTCGACCTTCTGCCAGATGTCGTTTGGCAGCAGGGTAATGGCGGCGCCATAGGGCAAGACGGCTCCGAGCGGCACCGTCACCTCAAACGCCTTCCTCTCCTCAGAGTCGATCTTGAGCTCGTGGTATTTCGCCTGCATCAGAGTAATGCCGCTGTGAGGATGAATGCGCTCCGTCAGGGTAATGCACTCGTTGACGTTCTTCGTGACCTCTTTGCCGTCCTTGTCCTTGGCCTTGGCCTGGCGTTTGTCGCACAGCTTCACCCACGTGTCTTCCGGCACTTTTCCCTGGGTGGCGTCGGCTTTCTTGGCCTGGGCAGAGGCAGGCGATGGAGAGACTTCGTTGAGAAGGAGTGCCTCCCCAATCAGCACCATTGCCGCTACGCCTGCGAGCCTGCTCCACTTCATCCCGAACCCTTTTCGCCCATCAAGGCATCCATGGATCCGCCGATTGCTCCCACCCATTACCCATGAGGTCCTCAACTGAAGTTGTCCCGTGTCCCACGAGGGAGCCTGGGTCGCACGAACGCGCTGGCGTGGCGAATTGACAATCGTAGCTGGACCAGCGACTTTGGCAATTGGCACTCTTCGACCGTCGGCTCCTCGCCAAACGACAGAAGTAGTCCGGAGGCCGACGTTCGCCGCGCATCCCTTTGACCCTCCGGATCGCCGCTTTGGAACAGTTGTCCATTAATCGCCACCAGCGCACTGTTGCACAACGAGTTTGGAGCTTACATCGGCATGAGCACGTACCCTATCAGCAACGCGGATCCCGACGAAGAGCGTCGCCTCACCTTGCTCGAATCGTTATCCGATCCGGGTACAATTCAAAGGTTGAGCAACCTGGGCGTTGGGCCGGGATGGCGTTGCCTCGAAGTGGGCGCCGGCCACGGTTCAATTGCGAAATGGCTCTGTGAAAAGGTTGGAATTACGGGCTCGGTCGTGGCCACCGACATCGATACCCGGTTTCTCGATGGGATCGCGGCCGACAACCTGCAAGTCTTGAAGCACGACGTGGTAGATGAACCGCTGCCTTCCGGAGGCTTCGACCTCATCCACAGCCGCGCCGTCCTCACTCATCTCGGCGCCCGCGACGCCGTGCTCGACAAGATGATCCGCGCGTTGCGCCCAGGGGGTTGGCTGCTGCTCGAAGAGGCAGATGGCTTCCCGCTCGCGGCATCAGGTTCGGAATTCTTCATCAAGATGATGACGCCGATGGTGAGAGAGTGGACGTGGGCCAGGAAGTTGCCCTCGTTGTTTGCGGGACACGGGCTGTTGGACATCGGCGCGGACGCGCGGACGAGGCTCTTTAACGGCGGCTCACCCCCCGCCGAGTTTTGGCGCCAGCGAGTCGAGGGCGCGCGTGACCTGTGGCTCCGGGCAGGTGCCACCGAAGAAAGCATGAACGAGCTATGCCGACTGCTCCAGGATCCAAGCTTCTGGACCTTCCATTCCGCAGATATTTCGGCCTGGGGTAGGCCGCCGGCGTAGCGAAGCTTCGCCAAGCTAGAGCAGCTCGTGGGGGAGCGCATCCTGGGACAAGTCTCTTGCTGTGCTGCATGTGTCAGGACCTGGCACTGACCACGCTTTCGCCGCGCCGCTGGCGGGCGCCAGTCGCCTGCATCATCCCCTCAATGTGCGGCTCTCGCCTCTAAAAGTCGAGGATGACCCCGCGCCCTTCATTGGCTGCTTGCTGCAGCCACGCGAGGCATTCCCACGTCCACTCGTTGTCTCCCCATGCTTTCACGAATGCTTCGAACGGCTGCCGGGGCCCATGGCGCCAGTGGCCGACTCTATGCTTGCGAGGAACCCGGCGATTCCATTCCCGCAACATTTCAAACGCGGCGTCGTAAGTCCCGTCATCTTCCGGCACGGTGCATTCCTCACTCCAGCGCGGCGGCGACACCGGCAGTTCAGGGCCGCCCAGGATTTGTTCGCGGACCCCGACAAGATCTGGCTGCGCGGCCCATCGGCTGTGCCGTTCTCGCGCGGCCATGGCGCGATCACGGAGATCCCGCCACCATACCTGAGCAAATTCCAGCTCGGTCGAGTATCTATACCAAGCGTAGAGATGAGCCCGGTGGTGGCCCGCGCGCACCTCCTCAAGGTGAGTGCTCCAGATCGCGACCGCGTCCAGAATCTGGTCCGGTAGGAAGCTCCGCTGCGCCGCGTACCGCCATTCGGCGGGCAGGACTTGGTTGACCACTACAGCGCCCACCCGCCACGACAGAACGGGATCTCCGTCGGCTTCCGTGGCGTATTCGACGTAGTCGGCCAGCGGCCCGGGATCGACCACCTCCTCATTGTATGCCGCCGCCCGGTCAAGGAACCTGAACTCGTCGTAGAGGCCGCAGCCCGACGCCCGGAACGCTGCCGCCTGCTGTTCGATCATCTCCTCAAGCCGGCTGCGCGCAACGCCTGGTAATGGTGACATCAGTACCCAATCGACACCCATCGCACATGCTCACATCCAGGGATCTCCGGCGGCGTACCCGTGGCGCCAATCTTCGCTCATGACATCACCGCTGTTGAAAAAGGGGTCCGCGGCGAACGGTATTGTATTCGACCCGCCATGCCTCGATTTTGCACCGAGCATCGTCGAGGCTCAAGAACCAGCCTTCGGCAAACGCATTGTCTGTGGGCTTGCCCGGGCGAGAGTTGACGACGCCGTGCTGCCAGGCCCAGAGATCGGGACCGCGCGATACAAATCCGCGGCCATTGTCGACCCTGAGCGTTTCGGGCGCTCCGCTGAGCTGCCGCTAGCGCTTGTCGGTCCTATGTGAGAGCCAGACGACATGGGCTTCGGCACCGGCCCCAATAGACGGATGTCATCGGATGCCGGCTGGTTACCCGCTTCACGCCCTCTCCCCTTCTCCGTAGAGCAGGAGGTCCTTCCGCTCCTCGCTCCAGCTTGCTTCGTCGGGTGCCGTCAGTGCGTCGAGATCGTCCGGCGTTGCGCCAGCATCGTCCACCCACCGCCGCAGCAGCGGCGAACCGTTGATGACGTCAATGGCGAGCACGTCCTCGGTATATTCATATTTGAAGTCCTTGCCGCGCCAGAGGGTGTAATCCGGCCAAAGCCGCCGGATCGCTTTGAACGCCAGCGCCTGCAGCCGCCACGGCTTGAACGCCTCATGGGCGTAATTCGGCCCGTCGGCGTGGATGTGGACGCCCGCACAAAGGCTCTTCACATGCTTGTGGACGGTCGGCTCGAACCAGCAGTTGCGCAGTATGCAGCCCTTGAGCCATTGGGAGCCAAGCGCGCGCATCTCGCCGACAATGGCTCGGGCGTCGATGTCCGGCGCGCCGAACAGTTCCAGCGGCCGCGTCGTGCCCCGCCCTTCTGACAGCGTCGCCCCTTCCAGCATCACGGTGCCCGCATAGCAGCGCGCCATGTTGAGATTGGGCGCATTGGGGCTGGGATTGACCCAGACGCGTCCAGTCGGCCAGCCGAACCCAGGGCCCGCCCCTGGATCGTAGCCCTCCATGGCAATGACGCGATAGTCGACGTCGAGCTTGAAATGGTCGATGAACCAATGGCCGAGCTCACCGAGTGTCAGGCCGTGCCGCATCGGCAGCGGTCCGGCGCCGACGAAGCTCTCCCAGCCCTCGCGCAGCCGCAGCCCCTCGATCGGCCGGCCGGCGGGATTGGGCCGGTCCAGCACCCACACGCTCTTGCCGGTTCCGGCTGCGGCTTCGAGCAGGTAGAGCAGCGTGGTTACGAAGGTGTAGATGCGGCAGCCCAGATCCTGCAGGTCGACAAGGAATGCGTCGGCAGCGCTCATCATCGGTCCCGTCGGGCGGCGCACATCCCCATAAAGACTGAACACCGGGATGCCATGCACCGGATCAGTAAAATCCGGAGACTCCATCATGTTGTCCTGCTTGTCGCCGCGCAGGCCGTGCTGCGGGCCCATGGCGGCAGTGATACGCATGTCGCCAAGCCCCGAGAGCGCATCAAGGGCGTGCGTCAGGTTCGCCGTAACAGAGGCCGGATGGGCCAGCAGGCACACGCGCTTGCCGGCGAGCGGAGCGCGCAATTCGGGTTCGGCAATGAAGCGGTCCAGCCCTGCCCTGAAACTCATGCCTCGCTCAATGACGGAAGCATGAGGGCAAAGCAATCATGATGATGGAAATCCGGCCGTCCGGGCGGATGGGCCAGCGCCCAATAGCTGACGACGCCGGCCTTGTCGGCAATGACGGCGCTGATGCCGATGCGCCCAGTGCGGTCCCAGGGCAGGTCGTCCTCGTCGAGATGCGCTGTCATGGTGAGCCGCTCATAGTCCTGGTCAACCGCGATCTCGGGCCGCGGCATGTCGAGCGGGCGCTTGCCGCTGCGATAGTGGTCGAAATGATAGGCGGCGAAGGCGCCCGAAGGCGAAAGGTTGAGCTCGACATAAGCGTTGCCAGGCTGGGCGAAGAATAGCTCGAAGCAGGTCGTCTGCCACAGACCGTCGGTGTGGACGGTGGGCGCGGGGGCGGGCAGGCTGACTTCGCCAGGCCGTCCGATTCCAACAAACGACACCTGCCAGCCGCCTCCCGTCGCCGCCTCGATCTGTGCACCCACCGCAGCTAGAGCAGCGCAGGGCGTGTGGGGATGGCAGACCAGGGAGCTCTTGGCCAAAACTCTACTCATAGGCATTTTCCCGTGCTAAGCGCGTGCTGTCTTCCAGATGTGTCGCGCCATGATCCGGTACAAGCTCCGCCATAGTTCATTGATGTTACTGAGAAATCACGCCAAGGACCGCCCGGTTTTCCGGCTGGCAAGAGGCGGCGACAGCGTACGCCGCGCGGATTTTTTTTTTGCTGAAAGTGGAGGGATTTGGTCCTCCAAACGCGATAGAGGAGTAGAGGGCGCCTAGCCGGGGGCCTTGGCTTGTACCCGAATACTATAGTGCCGCAAACCGCGGCAGGCGTCGCGGAACCCGTATTTGTCCCACCACCTGGCAAACCGGCAGCAAGCTGGCCATCCCGTAGCTGGGCAGGACAAACATGATACGAGATGGGCGCCGATCGGATCAGGCCTTTGCGCTAGGGCCGCCTCGTCGCATTTCCCAAGCACGGCAAATTGGGGCCGGTCGACCGCCGGACAGGCCCATGCGTCCGCACAGAACATACTCGGTGGCGCTGAGGCTCCAAACAACTCCGCCGCGCTCGCCCTGGAACCCTGCCCCGCGGGCTCTTCCCGCCCCAACGCGTTCGGGGAGGCCACGAGGTCGTTGTCGAGCGGCGGGGGCGCTCCGATGTAGCGGTAACTCAAGGGGTGGCTCCGGTCGCTTCAGCTGGCTGGCGGTCAGATCAACCGAGCGTCGGTACGTTGGGAAAGCCCTGGACCGGTTGAGTTGGAAGCGATGGTTTGCCCCGGGCGCAGTCGGGACAGGAGACTGCATGCGGTAAAGTCGAGCCGGCGACGGGCGCGAGCGTGGACGCCCGTTTCCTCCCTTCACGCGAATAGGGAGCGTGAAGCGAGCAGCGAACCCTACGCGCTGCTCCCTATTCGCCGAGTGCCTGCGGGCTTTGCTTTGCGTGTCGATTAGCTCTTCTTTTTGTACCCCTTGTGCGGGAGGACGTTGGGGCCCCCGACCTTGTAGCCGATCACGCCGCCGACGACGGCGCCCACGGGTCCCGCAACCACGGCACCGACGGCGGCACCAATGCCGACGCCCTCCACCTTCCCCGCCTGGGCGGCAAGCGGCGCGAGGGCCAGCGCCGTGACGGCAGCTGCGATCTTCAGGGCAGTGCGCATGTGATACCTCCGTTGCTGGACGTTCGAAGACATACACCGCACCATGTCTGAGAATTGCTCATCAATAAGGCGACGGCCGGGCGACAATGCACTTTCCTGATGCGCGAATTGAGGTTGCTGGAGAGCCCGCCGCGCCCGTCAAATCGATGCGAGCCGGGGCCGACGGTCGTCGTCTATAATCCTAAAACCGGCAATTGGAGCGTTGCATGATGCCGGAAGTTGCGCTTTGTCAGTGGGATGGGGGACGACAAGCGCCAAGTTCCGGCTCACCCTGCGGGTGAGCAACCGCCGGTTGCGCAGGACGTGCTGCCGGCGGCCGTCACGGTCGATAGCTGGGCGGGCCA
>JAFMSC010000472.1 GCA_017353825.1 Hyphomicrobiaceae bacterium
TCATGAGCGAGCCCCTGAAATACAAGTACCTCCACCTCACCTCCGATGAGTTCAACGCGCAGGGCGAGATCGGCGACGACCTCACCGGCTACGTGTCCTACAATCTGGTCCTGTCCTACGGCGACGAGCTGAAGGGCCTCCTGATGCGTTACGCCAGGCGCCCGCCCGACGGATTCGCCGTGCCGGATTTCCTGCAGCCGATGGTGGACGCCGAGGCGCTGCCGGGCGACGCAGCCAACGCTTCGGAGACCATCCGACCCGATCCGCGCACGCGGGCGTGGCAGCTCATGCTGGGGAGCGTCGCCAACCTCATCGCCAGCGACTTCCCGTTCGACAACGGTTGGGAGAAGGTGAGCACGAAGGACTGCCCCCTTGCCAACGAGGGCGAGGATGAGCCTAACGTGCGCATTTTCTTCGGCACCGACCGCAAGCTCAAGCCGGGGGCGCCCAAGTCCGGCCGCGTCGCTGATCCTGACGCGCTGTTCGCCGCCCAAGGCAGCGGTGGCCTAAATCTGGGCTGCGCCTACGTCTCCAAGGCGGCGGCCAAGGGCCAGGCGTGGGCCGATCTCCTCCCCGACTACAAGCTGGTGCGCGAGAGCAAGAAGAAGGGCGACATCGGCGACCAGATCTATCTGACGGACGAGATCGGCGAGACCGGCATGTCGCGGGCCGACGCGCTCGTCTTCATCCACGGCTACAACGTGCCGTTCAAGTACGCGCTGTCCACGGTGGGCCGGCTGGTGGCGGAGACGGGCTACAAGGGCCGCGTCTACATGTACAGCTGGCCCTCTGTGGAATCGACGCTGGGCTACGTGCAGGACCTGGACAACGCCGAGCAGGCCGAGCCGTTCTTCCAGTCGTTCATGCGCATGCTGATGCGCGACGCCAACATCTACGACATCGACGTACTCGCCCACAGCATGGGCTCGCAGACGCTGCTGCGCGGCGTGAGCGCGCTGCGGTCGATCTTCGAGACCCAACGCGGAGTGGGAAAGTGGGCGAGGCCGATCCGCATCGGCCAGATGATCTTCGCCGCCCCCGACGTGGCGATGTCGGTATTCGACCAGAAGATCCACCGCATTGCGCCCTATGCCAAGCGCGTGACGGTTTATGCGTCGTCCACCGACACGGCGCTGCTCGCTTCCAAGCTGCTGCGCGGCGGCGTGCCGCGCGTGGGTGATCTCCTGGACGGCGAGCCCATCCTGATCGACATCGACAACGTGCACATCATCGATGCCACGGGCAAGGAGCGATGGTATCGGCTGGACCACGTGTTCACGGACTACGGGCACGACTATTTCAGTCAGGATCCCGGCGTGCTGGCCGACATCCGGGAGATCCTCATGTCGCCGCGCGGCGACGACGAAAAGACCCCCGACCAACGCTCCAAGGACCGCTTCGAGATGAAGCACTACAAGAGCGCCCCGGGCCGCACCTACTGGAAGCTCAGGGAGAACTAGGCCGCTGCGATCGCCCGCTTTGTCATGCCGGCACCCTGCCGCCGTTGGCGATCAGCGTGCGGTAGATGAAGGCGCTGTGCTTCGGCATGCGTCGCTGGGTGGCGAAGTCCACATGGATGAGGCCGAAGCGGCGGCCGTAGCCGGCGACCCACTCGAAATTATCGTGGCTCGACCAGTGGAAGTAGCCCTCGACGTTGGCGCCTTCCCGCAGCGCCTCGCCTAAGGCGGCGACGTGGCTGACGAGGTAGTCGGTTCGCTTGGCGTCATGCACATGGCCCCCCACCAGCTCATCGTCACCGGGCACGCCGGTGCCGTTCTCGGTGACGATCATGGGCGGGTTGGCGTAGTCGGCCTTGAGGCGTAGGAGGCCGGCAGTGAACAGATCAGGCCGCGCGGGGCCGTTGTAAGGGTCGGCGGGCGAGGGCGACCAGGTCATGCGCAGGCCCCAGTTGTCGGTCGCCGCCGGATCGGCGGCGAAGGGAAAGCCGCTGTAGAAGTTGACGCCCAGGAAGTCGGCGCGGTTCTGGGAGATGAACTCCATGTCGCCGGGCTCGACGGGCAACTCCACGCCCGCGCCCCGCAGCGCCGCCACGACATCGTCAGGGTAGCTGCCCTTTAGCATCGGGTCCAGGTAGATGCGATTCATCAGGCCGTCGGCGAGGCGCGCGGCCTCCGCGTCCGCTGCGCTGTCTGTCGCCGGCAGTGCGGGGATCAACAGCATGGCAACGGCGGCGATGCGGCCGGGGAGGTTGCGTTTGCGGAATTCCTCGATGGCCGCTGCGGCCGCGAGCTGCTGGTGGTGCACCACGCGCTGGCCGGGGAACCATGTGAAGGCCGCCGGCGGCAATGGCGTGAGCGGCACCCACTCGCGCCGCGGTGTCTCCCGGAACTGCTTGGCATAGGCGGCGAAGCTGAGGTCGGTGCTGGGCTCATTGAGGGCCAGGAACAGCGCCACGTCCCTGCCGAGGGCGTCGAACACTACGCCCGCGTAGTGCCGGAACCACCCGACGATCTCGCGGTTGGCCCAGCCGCCGCGCTCGGCCAACGCCTGTGGCAGCTCCCAGTGGTAGAGCGTGACGAGGGGCGCGATGCCCGCCGTCTTCAGGTCGGCGATGAGCTGCCGGTAGTAGGCGATGCCTGCCACATTGGGCGCGCCGGTGCCTTCGGGAAGGATGCGCGGCCAGTTGAGCGAGAAGCGGTAGGCGTTGACGCCCAGGTCCTTGAGCAGCGCGATATCCTGGAGGTACTGCCCGCGGTCGTACATGTTGAGCGCGACATTGGCGGTCTCGCCCTTGGCCGCCATGCGGTCGGTGTTGGTGTACACGTCCCACACCGAAAGACCCTTGCCGTCCGCCTGCCATCCTCCCTCTACCTGATACGCGGCCGTGGCCACACCCCACAGGAAGTCAGCGGGGAAGGGGCTGTGCGCGGAGCGCACGGATTGATTGTCTGCGGAGGAAGGAGGCATTGCCGTCAGACCTTCCCTCACGCCACCGAATATGGCGGGTCGGCGGTTTGCGCTTGAGACCGTCTCGATCACCCTTGGCGATTGACCCTACCCGACGTGGAAAGCATTCGCCAGCAATCAGCGCCCGGAGCCGTCGCTGCCGGCCATTGGTTGGCGGCACCGTGGTGGGCGTTGGCGTGCCAGGAGGTCTCAACATAAGCACGCCTCGCGCACGCCGTGGCAACGACACCGGCAGCTGCCCCGCGAACATGCAGCACATATGAGCTGATCGAGCCTCTGGAAAAGGCACCCGCCTACC
>JAFMSC010000473.1 GCA_017353825.1 Hyphomicrobiaceae bacterium
TAGGTCTCGCACAGGTAGCCGCATTGGCCGCAGTCCTGCTGCGCCATGGCCGCCATCAGGCGACGCGGCAGCGGCTTGCCAGTGGCGAGCCGCATGCGCGCGTCGATGGGCATGGCCGGGTCGTGCCAGGGCGCCGCATCGTCCTCGGCCGGCACTGGGGCGGGCGCCGCAGCGTTGGCCGCGGCCTCGGCTTCACCCGACAAGAGGCCCGCGAAGAAGCCATTGAGCCAGAGGCGCTGCTCGCGCGTGAAGGGCGCCGTCTCCGGAACCAGCTCCAGCATAGGCGGTGGCATGATGGGCGTCAGCTCGGTCATGCGGCCGGCTCGGCGAACAGGCGCTGCAGTTGGTCGACCTGGTGGCGGCGCGTGAAGGCGAGGAACGGCTCGTCGGCCGAAGCACGGCGCGCCAGGTACGCCTTCAGAATGCGCTCAACCACGCGCGGCGCGTCCGCGGCCTTCACGTCGCGGAACACCTCGCGCCCGAGTCCGGCGTCGGGGCCGTAGCCGCCGCCAACCAGGATGTGATAGCCCTCGACTTGGTCGCCGTCGTCGGAGGTGGCGACCTTGCAGGCGAGGAGCCCGATGTCGCCGATGTAATGCTGGGCGCAGGAATGGTGGCAGCCGGTGAGGTGGATGTTGACGGGCACGTTCAGCACCACCCGGTTGTCGCACCAGCGGGCGATATCCTCCGCGTGGCGCTTGGTGTCGGAGGCGGCGAACTTGCAGCCGACATTGCCGGTGCAGGCGACGAGCCCCGCGCGCACGGAGTTGGCCTCGGTGGAGAGGCCGAGGGCGTCGATGGCGGCGCGGGCCAGCGTTACCTTGTTGTCCGACACGCCGGAGATCAAGAGGTTTTGCCAGACGGTGAGGCGGATGTCGCCGTCACCCAGGTCGCACGCGATCTTGCCCAGGCCGCGCATCTGCTCCGGTGAGAGCCGGCCTGCGTTAAGCGCGACGCCGATCCAGTTCAGGCCCGCCTGCTTCTGGGCGTGCACGCCGATGTGGGCGGTGCGGCTGAACGCCGGGCGCGGAAGGATGGCCTCTGCGGGAACGCGCGCGAGCTTGCGGCCGAGCTTGTCCTCGGTGAGGGCGAGGAACCGGTCCGGCCCCATGGCATCAAGCACGTACTTGAGGCGT
The DNA here is from genome assembly GCA_017353825.1 of Hyphomicrobiaceae bacterium. Classification (GTDB taxonomy): domain Bacteria; phylum Pseudomonadota; class Alphaproteobacteria; order Rhizobiales; family Hyphomicrobiaceae; genus AWTP1-13. The sequence goes on from JAFMSC010000473.1 coordinate 1,137, forward strand.
GCCTTTGTGCGGTCGGTGCGGTCGCCCTGGTCGATGAACACGCGCACGATGGCGTCGGCAACCGCGGTGGCCTCGGCGGGCTCGACGATGACCCCTGTCTCGCGGCCGAAGTCCCTGTGGCCGGTGATGCCGCCGATAAGCACGCGGAACCAAACGCCCGACGCCGCGCCGAAGCCGTCCTTCACCTCGACGGCCTGGAAGCCAATGTCGTTGGTGTCCTCAAGCACCGCGATGGCACCGGCGCCATCGAAGCCGACGTTGAACTTGCGCGGGATGCCGTAGAGCGAGCGGTCATTGAGGATGTGGAAGTGCCACGCGCGCGCATAGGGGCGCGTGTCGATCAGCTCCTGCGGGTCGATGCCGGCAGTGGGCGTGCCGGTGACATTGCGGATGTTGTCGGCGCCCGCGCCACGCGAGCACAGCCCGAGATCCTGGATGGCCTCGACCATGGCGACGGCGTTCCTGGGCTCGATCTCGCGCACCTGCAGGTTGGCGCGCGTGGTCACGTGGGCGTAGCCGCCCGCCAAGGTCTCGGCGAGATCCGCGAGACCGGCCAGCTGCCAGTACTTGAGGATGCCGTTGGGGATGCGCAGCCGGCACATGTAGCTCCTCTGCGCCGGCGCGCAGTAGAACAGGCCGAAGAAGCGCCAACGGAAGTTGTCGTCCGCCTTCGGCGCCTCGTTGCTGGCGGCCTGCGCCTTGAGCTTCTCGTAGCCGTCGAAGGGGTGCAGCTCGCGTTTGAACTTCTCGGGGTCGGAGAGCTTCTTGCCGGCCTTGATAAAACGGTCTTGGGCCATGCGGCCGGCGGCGTCGGGACCCAAGGGCTCGGTGCCGAGCGTGGGTGCCGCGCCGTTGCCGCCCGCCCCCGCCGAGCGCGCGGCCTTTAGGCCGGACGTGAAGGCTTCCAAGTAGAGCTTCTGCTCGGCGGTCATCTCGCCGTTCGTCGCGTTATCCATTCTTGGAGGTTCCACCCGTCGCCTGAGCGGCCCCGCTATTCGGCAGCCACCGGGGCAGCGCCGGCCGCCGGCTTGGCAGCGGGCTTCGGCCTGTGCGTGAGGTAGAGGGCAAGCCCGGTAAACACGCCTCCGCCGATCAGGTTGCCGAGCGTCACGGGGATCTGGTTCCACAGCCACCAGTCGACGGCGGTCACCTTGGCGCCCATCATCATGCCGGTGGGGATGACGAACATGTTGACGACGGAATGCTCATAGCCCTGCGCGAAGAAGGTCGTGATCGGCAGCCACGTGGCGACGATCTTGCCGACCGTGGACGTGCTGGTCATGAACATCACGACCCCCAGGCAGACGAGCCAGTTGCAGAGCATCGCCTTAACGAAAACCGTCACCAGGCCGGCGCCTCCGCTGGCGGCGTAGCCGATCGTCTTGGCCTCGGCCACCTTGACGACCTGCGCCGCGACACCCGCAGGCTCGATGGTGCCCATGTTGGTCAGCGCAGTCGCGAACAGCACGCCATAGGCGAGGCTGCCGATGAGATTGCCCGCAAAGACCCAGCCCCAGTTGATGATCACGCGCTCGCGCGGGATGCCGTGCTCCAGGTGGGCGAGCGGCAGCAGGGCGAAGCTGCCCGTCACCAGCTCAAGGCCGAGCATCACGATCATCACCAGACCGACCGGGAAGATGATGGCCCCGACCAGTGCCTGCCCGGTGGAGAGCGCTGCGCCGAAGGCAAGTGTGGTTGCGGTTGCCAGGATCGCGCCGGCCAGAATGCCGCGCACCAGGAGGTCGCGGACGCGCAGGTTGAGCTTGGTCCGGCCGGCTTCAATCATGTTGGCGACCACATCGGTCGGCTTGGCGTAGTCCATCTTCTTCTCCTAGGGGAGTGGCCTCGTCGGTCGCTCCGCCCGTGTCCCGCCGGCGATCCGCAACACGCCTTGGCCGGTGGCGGAGACGACAAAGCAATCCGCTCGTTCCGGGCTCCTTCTGGAGACGGAATGGCGGCGTTGCCTGAGATGTCCCTCGTGCTGTTGGTTCCGGTCGACGATCCCCTTTGATGCCGTCCGGGTGTGTGGACACTCTTGGGCGACGGTTCAAGGATCGTGCCAAGTGGTGAAGCATCGGCAGG
>JAFMSC010000474.1 GCA_017353825.1 Hyphomicrobiaceae bacterium
GGGTGTGGCTGTCGGAGGTTATGCTGCAGCAGACCACGGTCAAGGCGGTCATCCCCTACTATGAGGATTTCCTCAGGCGCTGGCCTTCGGTGGAGGCGCTGGCCGCTGCCAGCCCAGACGACGTTTTGGCGGCGTGGGCGGGGCTCGGCTACTACCACCGCGCCCGCAATCTGCATGCCTGTGCCCGCGTGGTGGTTGAGTGCCACGGCGGGCAGTTCCCCGGCTCCGAGCAGGCGCTGCGGGAGCTGCCGGGCGTCGGCCCCTACACGGCAGCGGCCATCGCCGCCATCGCCTTCGGCGCGCCGGCCACCCCGGTGGACGGGAACGTGGAGCGCGTGGTTGCCCGTCTCCACGCCGTGACGCAGGCGCTGCCTGCGGCCAAGGCCGAGCTACGGCGGCTGGCGCAGGGATTGACGCCAGTCGAGCGGGCCGGCGATCATGCCCAGGCCATGATGGATCTCGGCGCCACCATCTGCACGCCCAAGCGACCGTCCTGTCATGTGTGTCCGGTCGCGACGTTCTGCGCCGCGCGCGCCCAAGGCATCGCGCCCGAGTTGCCTCTGCGCTCGCCCAAGCCGGAGCGGCCCCTGCGGCTTGCTCTGGCTTTCGTGGCGTTGCGCGATGATGGTCACGTGCTGTTGCGCCGGCGTCCCGAGGCTGGCCTCCTGGGGGGCATGCAGGAGGTGCCGTCCACGCCCTGGGCCAGCGCGTTGCCCCCGGTTGAGGAGGCCTTGCGGAGGGCGCCGGTGCGGGCCCACTGGCGGTTACTGCCGGGCATCGTCACCCACACGTTTACGCACTTTTGCCTAAAGGCCAGCGTCTACCTTGCAACGGTGGCCGTGCGCACCCGCCTGACCGCCTCCGCTGATGCGCCGCGCTGCCAGTGGGTGGCCCGCCGCGACCTTGATCGCGCGGCGCTGCCCAGCGTCATGCGCAAGATCCTCGCCCACGCCCTAGGTTGGAGCGACCGACGCGGGCGTTAGCGACGGGTAACCAAGAGGCCGACGGTTTTCGCTTGCGTTGGAGCTTCAACCCGGAATGGTTTTGCAATGCGAACGAGTAGGTGCGTGCCGACCTCGCCGTTCTGAAAGGCCAAAACCTCCTCGCGCCAACTCGAACCGTCAGCGTCGTATGGAAGCTCGTCTGCGGCTTCGCCCGCTAGCCGAGGCGCCAGCCAATGCGAATGAGCGCGGAACGAGCGCGCCGGCGCCTTCGCGGGCGGCCGGGGTCGTGACGCCGCCGGAGGCGAGATCGTGGTCTCCACGGTCTCCGCCTCCCAAGCCGTTCAGCGGCCGCGCAGAGCGCCAATCTCGGCCTCCACGGAAGCCGCAACCGGGGTTGCATCGCAGGTCAGCACGCTCGGCGGTCATGTAGGGTCATGTCGACGCGGCGGATCACCTGGCACGTGGGTTGGTTGGGCGCCTTCGCCCAGGCATCACATTCCGTTCCGCCCCGCATCAAGCGGCGCGAAGTGCCCGCGCCGCTGCAGCCACGCCATCAGCGCGAGCCCCGGAAGCGCCGCCGCGGCCGTGGCGACGAAAAACAGCGGCCAGCCCAGCGCATTCACCATGTAACCGGTGCCTGAGGACAGCAGCGTGCGCCCGGTCGAGGCGAGCGCCGTGAGCAAAGCGTATTGCGTTGCCGTGTGCTGCGGACTGTTGCACAGTGCCGACAGGTAAGCCACGAATATCACCGTGCCGATGGCACCCGTGAAATTCTCCACCACGATGGCAGCGGTCAGCGCGCCCGCACCCACCGGCTGGAAGTACAGCCACACGAATGCCAGGTTGGAGATGAGCTGGAGGATGGCGCCAAGCCATAGGGCCGTGATCAGCGGCAGCGCGCGTGCCACCGCCCCCCCTGCAAACCCCCCGATCAGAAGTGCTCCGAGCCCCACGCCTTTGACGATCGCCGCATAGGTGCCTTTGTCGTACCCCATTCCGGTGATCACGAACGGCGCCGTCATGGTGCCCGCTAGTGCGTCGCATAGCTTGTAGAACACAACGAACACCAGGATGGCGACGGCTGCATCCCGTGACAGGAACTGCGCGAAGGCGCCTCTCGCGGCGTCATAGACGCGCGTCACTGCGTCGGACCCGGGCTGCGCGGCCACCCCCTTGGCCGCCGGCTCGCGTGCGAGCAGCGCGGCGGCGAGCCCGACAGCCACCATCGCGGCTGCGACGGCATAGGCGATGGGCCACACCGCGGCCTTGCCCAGGCCCAAGGTCTCGAGCCAGGCCGTGAGCCCGATCACACCGGCACCCGACGCCAGCATTCCGACACGATAGGCGGCTACATATCCGGCCATGCCCGCGGCCTGCTCATCGGTGGGCAGACTCTCGACGCGGTAGGCGTCGATGACGATGTCCTGGGTGGCCGAGGCGAAGGCGACGATCAGCGCGCCCAGCCCGACAATCAGCGGCGCCGCAACGGGGTCGCGCGTGCCCAGGAATACGATGGCCGCCATCAGCAGAAGCTGCGAGGCCGCTAGCCAGCCCCGCCGCCGCCCGAGCCGCTGGGTCAGCCACGGCACGTCGAGCGCGTCCACCGCGGGCGCCCACAAGAACTTGATGGTGTAGGGCAGGCCCGCCAGCGTCAGCACGCCGATGGTGCCCAGATCGACGCCGCGGTCGGCCAGCCACACACGCAACGTCTCACCCGACAAGGCCAGCGGCAGTCCGGCGGAGAAGCCGAGCAGCAGCACCACCAGCACGCGCGGGCGCAGATAGACCGCGGCGGCGTCCCGGAAGGCGCCGAAGCGGCCGGATTGGCCTTCCGAGGTCAGGCTCGTGTCCCTCCGTGGGCGCGTAGGGCGTTAGGCGGTAACCCGCCGGCTTCGACTGGCGGTGTAGCGATCCTAAAATGCACAGCGGGTTACGCGCTTCGCGCTACTCCGCCCTACATCCAATCCACCCCTACATAGTGCCTACTCGGCTGCGACGGGCGCGCCAAACGGCCGCGCCAGGCCCAGGTGGCGCTTGGCCACCTGGCGCAGGGCGTCGATGGGCTTTCGCTGCCCCTCCACCTCGAAGTGCCAGAAGGTCCAGCCGTTGCACGCGGCCTTGCCCTGCACTTCGGCGCCCAGGCGATGGATTGAGCCCTGCCGCCCCGCCACGCTGAGCGAGCCGTCGGCCTTCACCTCGGCCTTGATGCGCCCGCGCTCGTCAGTGAGCGCGGTGCCGGGCTCCAGGATGCCGAGCTCGATGATGGTGCC
>JAFMSC010000475.1 GCA_017353825.1 Hyphomicrobiaceae bacterium
TCGCCCTGCCCTGGGCGAAGACCGGGCGCGTCGCGGCGACCGCCACGTCGCACATGGTGGTGGCCGCCAACCCGCTGGCGGCGGCGGCCGGCCTCAAGATCCTGCGCGCGGGCGGCAGTGCCGCCGATGCCGCCATCGCCGTACAGCTCGTTCTCAATCTGGTGGAACCGCAGTCGTCGGGCCTCGGCGGCGGCGGTTTCGCACTTTACTGGGATGCCGCCGGGGCGCGGCTCACCAGCTACGACGGGCGCGAGACGGCGCCGGCCACCGCCAGACCCGACCGGTTCCTCCAAGACGGCCGTCCGCTCGAGCTCGGTGCGGCCATTCCCAGCGGCGCCAGCGTCGGTGTACCGGGGACGGTGCGCCTCCTGGAGGCCATGCACAAGGCGCACGGGAAGCTGCCCTGGGCGCAGCTGTTCGCGCCGGCAATCCGCCTCGCGGAGGAGGGCTTCCCGATCTCCCCGCGCCTGCGCCACTTGCTGCAATGGTACGGTGCGCAGAGCTTCTCGCCGCAGGCGCGCAGCACCTTCTTCGACCGGAGCGGCAGCGCGCGCGCCGAGGGCGCACTGCTCAAGAACCCCGAGTTCGCGGCAACGCTGCGCGCCATTGCCAAGGACGGTGCTGATGCGTTCTACACGGGGGCGATCGCCCAGGCCATTGTCGATGCGGTACGCCTGGCCCCGCACCGCCAGGGCGACCTCGCGCTGTCGGACCTTGCCGGCTACCGCGTGAAGGAGCGCGAGCCGGTCTGCTTTGCCTACCGGGCCATGCGCATCTGTAGCATGGGCCCGCCGTCGTCCGGAGGGCTGGCCGTTGGCCAGGTCCTGAAGCTCATCGAGGGCTTCGATGTCGGCCGCGGGCCCGCGGACGCGCTGAACCCGCGCGCGCTCCATCTCATCGCCGAGGCCGAGCGGCTGGCATTCGCCGACCGGGACCGCTACGTGGGCGACCCCGATTTCGTGCAAGTCCCGGCGAGCCTCCTCGATGCGGACTACCTCGATAGCCGACGGCGGTTGATCGACCCGGAGGGCGTCATGGCCAAGGTGGGGCCCGGGAAGCCACCACAGATCGGCAGCCTGGCGCCCGGGGTCGACGACACGGTGGAACAGGACGGAACGACGCATTTCTCCATCATCGATCGCGATGGCAACATCGTCTCCATGACGAGCACCATCGAGGCGGGCTTCGGCTCACGCCTGTGGGTGGCGGGCTTCCTCCTCAACAACGAGTTGACCGACTTCGCGCTCAGTCCCGTGGACAGCGCCGACCGCCCGCTCGCCAATGCCGTGGGCCCGGCCAAACGCCCGCGCAGCTCGATGGCGCCCACCATCGTGTTCGACGCCGACGGCAAGCCCTGGGCCGCGCTCGGCGCTCCCGGTGGCTCGCACATCATCCTTTACGTCGTGAAGGCGCTGGTGGCCCTGATCGACTGGAAACTCGATGCGCAATCCGCCGTTTCCCTCATGAACTTCGGCAGCCGCGGCGGCCCGTTCGAGATCGAGGTGGGCAGCCCCTCCGCGCTCTGGAACGCGCTCGCCATGCGCCGCTACGGCCACCGCATCAGGGCCAACGACCTCGAGTCCGGAACGCATGTGATCGTGGTGCGAGCGGCTGGGCGCCTGGAGGGCGGCGCCGACCCGCGGCGCGAGGGCGTTGCCCGCGGCGAGTGACGGCATCGGCCATGGCGAACGAGCGACACCCGATCACCGTAGCTGGCGCCGGCATCACCGGACTGTGGCAGGCGTTGACACTGGCCCGCCGCGGGCACCGTGTGCGGCTCATGGAGGCTTCGGCGGCTCCGTTCGCAGCCGCTGCGAGTCGCTACGCCGGCGCCATGCTGGGGCCCTACTGCGAGACCGAGATGTACGCGCCGGTCGTTACCGAGCTTGGCCTGCAAGCGCTCGATCTCTGGCGCGCGATCTACCCCAGCACGGTGATGAACGGTACGCTGGTGGTGGCGCCAAGCCGAGACATTCACGAGATCGAGCACTTTGCCCGACTTACGGCGGGCCACCAGCGCGTCGACAGCGCTGTCATCGCCAAGCTCGAGCCGGACCTCGCCGGCCGCTTCTCCTCCGGCCTCTTTTATCGGCAGGAGGGCCACCTCGAGCCGCAGCCCGCAATGCAATTCCTGCTCGAAAACGCGCGTGAAGCCGGCGTCGAGGCCGCCTTCGGCATCGCGTGGCTGCCCAACCAAGGCGGGCGCGACGACGGCGGCATCGTCATCGATTGCCGCGGTCTCGACGCCTGCGCGCAATTGCCGGGCCTGCGCGGCATCCGTGGCGAGCGTATCGTGGTGCGCACGCACGAGATCGCCCTGAGCCGGCCCGTGCGCCTCCTGCACCCGCGCCATCCGCTCTACGTCGTGCCGTGGTCGGATGGACGCTTCATGATCGGCGCCACGGTGATCGAGAGCGACGATGCCGGACCGGTCACCGTGCGCTCGGCGCTGGAACTTCTGGGCGCCGCCTACGCGCTGCACCCGGCGTTCGGCGAGGCCGAGATCATCGATGCTGGCGCGGGGGTGCGGCCCGCCTTCGCGGACCACGTGCCGAGAGTCGTGGTGCGTGGGCGCACGCTCCACGTCAATGGCCTCTATCGCCATGGCTTTCTGCTGGCACCGGCCCTGGCCGTGCAGGTGGCCAACTACCTGGACGGTACCTCCACCGACACCCGCGTGGTGTCGGACCCTCCAGGACTGGCACCATAACCCGACCCTCGTTGCCGAAGAGGCCCGTCAGCGAACGGCGCACAACACATGTCGTGCGCGTCATCTGATGGCGGATTTCCAGCTTGTGGATGTCTCCCTCCCCAGGGAGCGCACTGGCTTTGTTCCGAGCCCGAACGATGGCATGGATGCGACATTTCCACGGAGGCGGCGGCGCGCCGCAGCGCTGCTGGGCGATGGGGGTTATACGCTATGCAACATCGGCATGCGGATTTCTTCGAGCGGGCCGGCCCATTCACGCTGCGCGAGATCGCGGCCCATGTCGGCGCGACACTGCTCCACGACAGCGACGGTGCCCGCCACATTGAAGACGTGCGTCCGCTGCGTAGCGCCGGGCCCAGCCACCTCGCGTTCTTCGACAACCGCCGCTACGCCGATCAGCTGAGCATGACCGAGGCCGGCGCGTGTCTCGTCAGCGGCGAAGACGCGCGACGCGTGCCGGAGCTGGCCGCCATCCTGACCACGCCGACGCCGTACGTGGCGTTC
>JAFMSC010000131.1 GCA_017353825.1 Hyphomicrobiaceae bacterium
TCTCTTGGCTGCAGGTCTCTAGGCTCGTCTCGGGGGGCTGGGGGTTGTCAGTCATCGCGCGCTCCATCAGGGCCTTGGCTCCACGCGGCCAGGCAACAAAAAACCGCCTCAACGCGCCCATGTCAGCAAGCCGGGCGCATCGAGTCGGTCTAGCGCGCGGCCCTTTTAGCGAGTTGTTTTCCGTGGCTGCAAGCCGGCCGGCCAAATCACCACGTCGTTGCAGTATGGCCTTTACCCCCTCGCGGCGGGGTGCGTCAAGCAACACCAAGCAACACGCCGGTGATGGGTGCGGCCCGGCGAGGGTTGTTAGTAACGGCCTTGAGCCGCCTGAACAGGGCTGTGGCGGCATGCTAGGCACCCAGTGCTCGATGCCCTTGAGCCGGGGTCACCAGCCACAAGAGGAGGGCCACGCTTGATGGCCAACGACAAGGCGCGCCGCGCCTCCCAAGCCGGCCACAACGTCGTGACGCTGTTTGAGGGTGCCGGCCGCGGCACGGAGCCCGGACGAGACCATGACGGCAATCTGCCCAGGGCCGAGCTGGGCGGCAGGCCCGGCTTGCTGCCGTTCCAGCAGATCGAGGCTCTGAAGGCGCGCAGGAAGGTGGACGCGGCCGCCGAGATCCTCCCCGACCAGGTGCAGCCGGCCAGCCTCGACTTGCGGCTCGGCAGCAAGGCTTACCGGATCAAGGCGAGCTTCCTACCGGGACGGCAGTCGGTCGCCCAGCAGCTGGAGAAGCTCAAACAGCATGCGTTCAGCCTGGACGGCGGCGCGGTGCTGGAGCAGGGCTGCGTCTACCTGGTGCGGCTGCAGGAGCGACTGAGCCTCCCGCCCAGCATGTCGGCGGTTGCCAACCCGAAAAGCTCCACCGGCCGCATCGACGTGTTCACTCGGCTCATCACGGACCACGGCGAGGCGTTCGACTGGGTGGAGGCGGGTTACGAGGGCGAACTTTACGCCGAGATTTTCCCGCGCACCTTCAGCGTCAAGGCGCGCACCGGGTCGCGACTGAGCCAGATGCGGTTCCTGCGCCGGGCGGGAAGCCAGGACCGCTACTGGCGACCGGAAACCAGCGATGCCGACCTGCGCAAGCTCGACAGCAAGACGCCGCTGGTAAACGGCACCGTCGGCAAAGCCATCATCCGCAACGGGCTCAACGTGGGCGTGGACCTGCGCGGGGCGGGCCGGCGCCCAATCATCGGCTACCGCGCGCTGAAGTTCGCAGATGTGCTGGACGTGGACCGGCACAGCTACAACAAGCGGGACTTCTGGGAGCCGATCCCCGCCCCGAGGGACGGGCGGCTGATCCTGCACCCCAATGAATTCTACATTCTTGCCTCCAAGGAGCGCATCCAGGTGCCGCCGGACTACGCGGCCGAGATGATCCCCATCGACCCGATGCGCGGCGAGTTCCGGGCCCACTACGCGGGCTTCTTCGACCCGGGCTTCGGCTTTGCCGAGGAGGGGGGCGCGGGCTCGAAGGCAGTCCTGGAGGTGCGAACGCTGGAGGTGCCGTTCATCCTGGACGACGGCCAGATCATCGCCCGTCTGGTCTACGAGGAGCTCGCCGAGCGGCCGATCAAGCTCTACGGACGGAGCATCGCCTCGCACTATCAGGGCCAGGGCCTCAAGCTGTCCAAGCATTTCAAATGAACGTCCGCCTTCAGGCTGCTCTGGACTGCTCTGGACCGCTCTGGGCCGCTTTGGTCTGATGGCCGGTTTTGTGGGCGCCTTGCGGGTCCCAGGTCGGTGCCGGACCTGTTATCCGGAGGCCAGCGTGATCGCGGGTGGCACTTAAACCGGCACCTTGAGGGGTGCCGGCGATGGAGACGGCGTGGACTTGAGCGTGGACTTGTATGTGATGCGCTTGTTGACCTTGCCATCCATGCACGGCCTATTTCGCCAGCACGGCCAAGCCGTCAAGTTGCGCAGGCTGTTCACTGCCTTTACGCACTCGGCCGTCGCTTCGTTCTCCTCACCGGGTGGTTCTCCTCATCAGCGTCAAGTACCGGCGTCGCCCGCATCACTCAGCCCGATCGTGAACGGCTGCGTGAGATCGTTGCCCGGCCCTGCAAGGACTGAGAAAGTTGGACGGGAACTTCGGACTAGGCCCGCGAGCCGATAGAGCGTTCAATGGCGCGACCGACTACGTCCACACCCTCATGGAGTTGCCGCCGAACCTCGAGCTGTCCCGTCAGTCGTGACCAGCTTGCAGACCTCCTCGACACTCGGGCTGCGCTTCGTCGGCGGCACCCGAGCAGGGGATTTTCGTGATGCCTGACGCCTTAATCGAGGCGCCGTCATAAGATAGAAGCAGGCGCGCAAAGGGTGCCTTGCAGGTCGGTGATGCGGGCAGCGCCGGTTGGGTATATTGCTTAAGGCTTGGCCCCTGAAGTCTCCAGCGCCTCGCGGTTTTGCCGATGGAAGGACAAGCACCAGGCATGAAGCGAACTTTACCACTGGTCGCCATGCTCGCGCTGGTTGTGGTCCTCGCCACACCTTCGGCGAGGTCGCAGGATGCGAGCCAGGTCGATTGCTTTGGCAAGGACAACGATCGCCGCATCGAGGGCTGCACCGCCCTGATCGAGGGCGGCGGTATGAGCCAGGCGCAGCTGGCCAGCATCTATGCCATGCGGGCGCTCGCCTATTCGCTCAAGGGCGACTACGCCACCGCCATTCGCGACTACGACATCGCCATCCAGATGCAGCCCAACTTCGCGGTGGCCCTCAACAACCGGGCGTGGGCCTACTTCCGCTGGGGCAAGGCCGACACCGCGCTGCCGGACGTGGAGGAGTCCTTGCGCCTCGACCCCACCGCGGCCTACACGCTCGACACCCGCGCGCACATCCGCCAGGTCAAAGGCGATCCCAAGGGGGCGCTCCACGACTACACCCAGGCCATGTATTTCGGCGGCCTGGAATTCGTACGGCTTTACCAGTGTGGGCTCACTGAGGCCGGCCTCTACGAGGGCCGCATCGACGGCGTCTGGCGGCGGGAGTTGCAGGAGGCCATGGAGAAGTGTGTGCTGAGCACCACCTGCGACCCACTACCTGCCGACGAGCACTGCCGGCCGGCCACATCGTGACCGGCCTGCGGGGCATCGACGCCTGGCCTCATGGCGCGCGCGCAAGCCACGCCAGCGTTTGCCCTTGTGAGCAGAACCGCGGTTTCCAAAGAAAAACGCCGCGTGCGGCATTCCTGCCACAAATCAGCGCTAGGGATAGACAAGGTCCACCCTTAGGAGGGCAGCTCGCATGCTGAAGTGGATCGCTGTACCCCTAGTGCTTCTGTCATCAGCCGCGCACGCAGGCCCGGTTGAGGACTGCGCGCAAGATCGCGACCTCGACCGCCGCTTACGGGGCTGCACGGAGCGCATCCTCCAGTTCCCCAGCGACGCGACCGCCTACTTCAACCGTGGCACGGCCTACCTCAACCAAGGCGAGTTGGACCGCGCCATCGCCGACCACACCAAGGTGATCCAGCTCGACGGCTGGTATGCGGCGGCCTACCTCCACCGCGGGGCGGCGTACGAGCGCAAGGCGCAGTTCGAGCGGGCCATCGCTGACTACGGCAAGGCGATCGACATCAACCCGCGGTACGCCGCGGCCTACGCGGCCCGCGCCGCGGCATACTTGAAAGTGCGGAACACCGCACCGGCCGAGCGCGATGCAGAGCGCGCCGTCAACCTGGAGCCCCTCGACACCGGGTTCCTTGACACGCGCGCGCACGTCTACGAGGCCCTCGGCCGCACCCAGGATGCCATCGCCGACTACCGGCAGGTGCTGTCAATGGATCCCTCCGTGGAGTCCGCCATCGAGGGCCTCAAGCGGCTGCGCACATCGCCATCCAACCAGACGGCGTTTCCGCGCTGAGGCCGATGCGGGGGCCGGCGCTTAGGCCCTGCCGTCTGCTAGAGGCTGATCGGTGGAGCCCGTAAAGGTAACGGCGATGGCAAGAGGGTTGCAGGTTCCTCGCAAGCCGGGAGAGGGGTGCCGCATATGGGACAAGCCGCAATTAGAACCGGTTGGGCGCGCCATCCCAGGGCAATCCCGGTTTCGTCTCTGAACGGAATTGAATGGCGGTAGGCGCCCGAACCGGACCGGCGCGAAAGGCCGGCGAGGCGCCTCGGGAAGGCTCCCCAACCAGCGGGGCCCCCGCGTACCTCGCCGAGGGAGCACCGGCACGCACCACCACGGGCCGCCCGTCCTGCTGAAAGGGCATTGCGCCTCTACCCCTTCTCGACTATTGAAACCGCCGTCCAAGCCGCCCGGCGGGGCATGCCGTGGCGGCTTTGCATGCTTCTCAACAACACTGTGCCCTGCCTTCAACGGTGCTGAACCCATAGGTGGGCCATAAAGGAGAACCAAATGCCCAAGCTGAAGACCAAGAGCGGCGCTAAGAAGCGCTTCACGATGACGGGAACGGGCAAGGTCAAGGCCCAGGCCCAGGGCAAGCGTCACGGCATGATCAAGCGCACGGCCAAGTTCGTGCGCACCGCGCGCGGCACCATGGTGCTCAACGACAGCGACGCCAAGATCGTCAAGAAGTATATGCCCTACAACCGCTGAGCGGACCTGGCCTCGAATGATCTGACCAGGGCTCAGATCCCAACTCGTCTGATGGAGTGAATCTATGGCACGCGTAAAGCGCGGCGTCACCGCCCACGCCAAGCACAAGAAAGTGCTCAAGGCCGCCAAAGGCTATTACGGCCGGCGCAAGAACACCATCCGGGTCGCCAAGCAGGCGGTCGAGAAGGCGATGCAGTACGCCTACCGCGACCGCAAGCGCAAGAAGCGCACGTTTCGCGCCCTTTGGATCCAGCGCATCAACGCAGCGGCGCGCGAGCACGGCCTGACCTACGGGCGATTTATCGACGGTCTCGGCAGGGCCGGGATCGAGGTCGATCGCAAGGTCCTCGCGGACCTCGCGGTCAAGGACGCCGCCGCCTTCAAGGTGCTCTGCGATCAGGCGGCGGCCAAGTTGAAGGCGGCGTAGGGCCGATTAGGGCGAAGCCCCGAGTCCGCCGATGCGCCCATGAAGCGGCGGATCGCGCTGCCCTTCGGCTCATCGACAGGACTGTGGCCCTCGGTTCCGGCTCTTGGGCTGACGCCCTCGGTCGGGATGGATATCGTGAGGGGCGCGCACAGGTGTCGACAACCATGACAGACCACACGAAGATCTCCGCGCTGGAAAAGGCGCTCCTCGCCGAGATCGCCGGGGCTGGCGACCTCGACGGCATCGAACGTGTGCGCATCGCCGCGCTCGGCAAGAAGGGGCGCGTGCCCGAGTTGATGGCAGAGCTCGGCGCGCTCCCGGCCGACCAGCGCAGGGCCTTCGGCCAAGCCGTCAACGGCCTCAAGACGCGCGTCGGGGAGGCGCTGGAAGTCCGCAAGGCTGAGCTGGAACGCGGTGCGCTCACGGCACGGCTGGCCGCCGAGATCACCGACGTAACGCTCCCGGTACGTGCGGGGCCCCTGCAGGACGGCCGCATCCACCCGGTGAGCCAGGTGTTCGACGAGGTGGCCGAGATCTTCGGCGACATGGGCTTCTCCATCGCCGAGGGGCCGGATATCGAGAGCGACGACCTCAACTTCACCAAGCTCAACATCCCGCCCGAGCACCCCGCACGGCAGGAGCACGACACCTTCTATATGAAGGGCACAGGCAAGGAGCGCGACAACGCGCCGGTCATGGTGCTGCGTACGCATACGAGCCCAGTGCAGATCCGCACCATGCTGGCCCAGAAACCGCCCATCCGCATCATCGCGCCGGGCCGCGTCTACCGCATGGACAGCGACGCCACCCATACGCCCATGTTCCACCAGATCGAGGGGCTGGTGATCGACGAGTCGTCGCACCTCGGTCACCTCAAGTGGTGCCTGGAGGAGTTCTGCAAGGCGTTCTTCGAGGTGGGCGAAGTGCGCATGCGCTTCCGCGCCTCGCACTTCCCGTTCACGGAGCCCAGCATGGAGGTCGACATCGACGCCGCCGCCATCGGCAAGCCCGGTAAGTGGCTGGAGATCCTGGGGAGCGGAATGGTGCACCCCAACGTCATCAGCAACTGCGGGCTCGATCCCGAGAAATACCAGGGCTTCGCCTTCGGCATGGGCCTCGACCGCATTGCCATGCTGAAATACGCCATCCCCGACCTGCGCGACATGTTCGCCGCCGACCTGCGCTGGCTCCGTCACTACGGCTTCACCGCCCTCGACATTCCAACGCTGGCCGGTGGGCTATCCGGCTGAACGCTGCGGGCGGTTTGGCCAGGCAGGGGCTCTGAAGGAAGGTCGCACCCATGGAATTCCTGGTACTTATACTCACGGGCCTGGCGACGGGGATGGCTACGGCCCTGGCGACGGGCATGCTTGTGGAGTATCTCAGCCTTCGATGGGGGTTCGGGTCCTGTCTTCGTCTTTCCGGCTGGGTGCTGGGAGGCGCTGCGCTACCTGTTGTTGTGATGCTTTCTGACGGCGAGCGCTACCGGCACACGTCTTCCGGGTCGCAACCCCTTTCGGGACCTTTGCCTGCGCAGGCCGCCGCTCTGCTCGTTCTACCGGTGCGGTCGGTACTGTCCGCGGCGGCGGCAGCAGGCTGGTTGGTCAACCCCTGTCCAGACCGACGATAGAGAGTTTCGCCCGTGAAGTTCACGCTGTCCTGGCTAAAGGATCACCTCGACACCGAAGCGAACGCTGAGGTGCTCGCCGACAAGCTCTCGTCCATGGGGCTGGAGGTCGAGAGCATCGACGATCCCGGCAAGAAGTTGGCACCTTTCACCATCGCCAGGGTGCTGGAGGCTAAGCCGCATCCCAACGCCGACCGGCTGCGGGTGTGCAAGGTCGATACCGGTAGCAGCATCGTCGAGGTCGTGTGCGGCGCGCCGAACGCCAAGTCCGGCATGATCGGCGTGTTCGCGTCGATCGGCACTTACATCCCGGGCACCGGCATCACGCTGGAGGCGAAGCCCGTGCGCGGCGTGGTCTCGGCGGGCATGCTGGTGTCCGAGAAGGAGCTGGAGCTTTCCGACGACCACCGAGGCATCATCGAGCTCGACGCGGCCTTCGCCGACAAGCTCGGGGAGCGCTACGCCGACGCGCTGGGGCTTTCCGACCCTGTCCTCGACGTGAAGGTCACGCCCAACCGACCGGACTGCACGGGCGTGCGTGGCATCGCCCGCGATCTGGCTGCGGCCAACCTCGGCAAACTCAAGCCCGACAAGAAACCCACCGGCGTCGGGGGCGACTACGACTGCCCCATCGACATCAAGCTGGAGTTGCCGAGGCACGCCGCCGACGCCTGCCCGTGCTTCGCGGGTCGCTACATCCGGGGCGTCAAGAACGGGGCCGCCCCCGCCTGGATGCAGCAGCGCCTTAAGGCCGTGGGCCTGCGCCCCATCAATGCGCTGGTGGACGTGACGAATTACCTGAGCCTTGACCGCGGCCGGCCGCTGCACGTCTACGACGCCGACAAGCTCCAGGGCGCCATCCGCGCCCGTCTGGGCCGCAGGGGCGAGAGGTTCCTGGCGCTGGACGGCAAGACCTATCAGGTCGACGACACCATGTGCGTGATCGCCGACGAGCGCGCCGTGCTGGGCTTCGGCGGCATCATGGGCGGCGAGGAGACCGGCACCACCACCGACACCCGCAACGTCCTGATCGAGTGCGCCTACTTCGACCCGCTGCGCACCGCCGCCACCGGCCGCAAGACCGGCATCGTCAGCGACGCGCGCTATCGCTTCGAGCGTGGCGTAGACCCCGCGTTCATCCTCCCCGGCCTCGACCTCGGCACCGGCATGATGCTCGAGGCGGCCGGCGGCGAGCCGTCCCGGCGTAAGGTCGCCGGTGCGCCGCCGGAGACCAAGACCGTCATCAGCTTTTCGTTCGCCCGTGTGGAGAAGTTCGCGGGCATCAAGCTCCCCGAGAAGGAGATGCGCGCCACCCTGGAGGCGCTCGGCTTCGCCGTCGAGGGCAAGGGCGGCACCGTCAAGGTGAAGGCACCGAGCTGGCGCCCGGACATCCACGGCCCCGCCGACCTGGTCGAGGAGGTCGTGCGCATCGCCGGCCTCGACAAGGTGCCGTCGGCGCCGATGCCGCGCGCGAGCGGCGTTGCCAAGCCGGTCCTGACCGAGACTCAGAAGCGCGTACGCCACGCCCGACGCGTGCTGGCGGCCCGCGGCTTGGTGGAGGCCGTCACCTGGTCCTTTATCCCTGAAGTCCAGGCCAAGGCGTTCGGCGGCGGTCAGCCGGGATTGGAGCTGGAGAACCCCATCTCCTCCGAAATGACCACCATGCGCCCGAGCCTGCTGCCAGGCCTGCTGGCGGCCGTACAGAGGAACCGTAACCGCGGCGCCGCCGATGTCGGCCTGTTCGAGGTGGGCCAGGCCTACCGCGGCGACGCCCCCAAGGACCAATTTGTGGCCGCGTCGGGCGTGCGCGCCGGCGCCAGCGCACTGGCCGGCTCGGGTCGCCATTGGACGGGCGCCGCCCCGGAGGCCGGCCTGTTCGAGGCCAAGTCCGACGTGGTGGCACTGCTGGCAGGCTTGGGCTTCGATGCGGGCAAGGCACAGGTGGCGGGCGAGGCGCCTAGCTGGTTCCACCCTGGCCGCTCGGCCGCCCTCAAGCTCGGCCCCAAGCTGACGCTCGCCCACTTCGGCGAGGTCCACCCGGTCACCCTGGAGCTGATGGATGTGCCCGGGCCGGTCGCCGCCTTCGAGGTGTTCGTGGAAGCCATTCCAGCCCAGACGCGCAAGTCGCTGGCGCGGCCGGCGCTGGAGGCCGCCGACCTCCTGCCGCTGCGGCGCGACTTCGCCTTCCTGCTCGACGCCAAGGTGCCGGCAGGCGACGTGATGCGCGCCGCCATGGGCGCCGACAAGAAGCTCATCGCCAGCGTCAGCGTGTTCGACGTCTTCGAGGGCGAGGCCCTCGGTCCTGGGAAGAAGTCGCTTGCCCTGGAAGTGACGCTGCAGCCCCGGGACAAGACCCTCACCGACGCCGAGATCGAAGCCGTCGCCCAGCGTATCGTCGCCGAGGTCAAGAGGGCCACCGGCGGCCAGATTCGGGCATAAGGGCCTTGGGCTGCCGGCGTCAGGAGCGCGCCAGATAGGCGGGCAGCTTCTGCTCGAAGTCGGGGAAATAGGGCGCGATCGCCGTGATGTCGAACCGGTTGAGGATCGACTGTTTGGGCTCCCGGTCCAGGAGGAACTGGAAGGCTGCCTCGATAGATCGTGCTGGCGTGTGCCGTCCGCCGGTCAGCCGGTGGTAAGTCGTCGACCCCATCGTGACGACGTGATGGGTCTCACCGATGTCGTCCCTGACGATCACCGCAAACTGCATGGGATCGCCGCCGGACATCTGTCGCACTTCGATCATCGCGACGCCTGTGCGCGCACCCGCTCGCTCCCGTGGCATGTTAGCCCAACTTCGCGGATTCAGGTTGGGTTCTGAGAATTTTTCGGCTGGCAAGTCGTTGATTGGCAAGAGGTGCAGGGGGCGGAAGGTGGTGTAGTGCCGACCTACCCCGTTTCCAAGAGGGCGGCGAGCGGC